>JBBSJJ010000064.1:0-23765 GCA_038257335.1 Chitinophagales bacterium
ATCCGTTTCATCATAAAGATCCAAGGCTTCACTATCGGCATCCAGTACTGCTACCACTTCATTATTCCTGATAATGGGCACTACAATTTCAGAACGGGATAAACTGCTACAGGCAATATGACCAGGAAATTTTTCTACATCCGGCACTATCAATGTTTTGGTTTCGGCCCAACTTGTACCACAAACTCCCCTTCCTTTTTTAATTCTTGTACATGCTACCGGCCCCTGGAAGGGCCCTAACACCAACTCATCGTTTTTTACTAAATAAAACCCGATCCACAGCCAGCCAAATTGTTCTTTTAATGCTGCTGCAATATTAGCCAGGTTAGCAATCAGATCTGGTTCGCCGTGCAGCAATGCCTTTATCTGTGGTAATAAAGTTTGGTATTGTTCGGCTTTGCTGCCTGTAATAATTTGTAAATCTTCTGACATGAGATGGGGGGTGAATGGTGATTTGTGAATGGGTCAATGGGTCAATGTGTCAATGTGTCAATGGCCAATGCCTGCCTGCCGGTAGGCAGGGTCAATATGTTAGAGGCGAAGTTCTGCAATTTGCGTTATTGAAGAAAAGAATATTCCGCTTCGCACAAATCAAAAATCACAAATCTGAAATTAGAAGAAAAATCATATATCCGAAATCAGACATCATCAATCACACATCAAATATCATAAATCAAATATCCTTCAGCACCTCATTTATCAAACTACCCTCATAGCCTTTTTGCAGCAGGTAGCTGTAAAGTTTACTTTTCTTTACAAATATATTTTTCTCGTTATCCAATGTGGCCATCTTTGCTGTTGCCAGCTTTAGCAGGCACTGGTAATAGTCTTCAGCATCTATTTGCGCTAATGCATTTTTAATACAATACACACTCACTCTTTTTTGTTGCAGCTCGTATTTTATTTTCACTTTGCCCCACTGCTTTATCCTAAACTTGCCGCCGGCAAACTGCAAGGCATACCTTTCTTCGTTCAGGTAATTTTCTTCTACCAGTTTCCCCAGCAAATCTTCTACTTCCTGCGGGTACAACCCAAAGCTATAAAGTTTGTCCCGGGTTTCGCTATGGCAGCGCTCCTGGTAGGCACAAAAATGCTTTATCTTTTGCAAGGCCTCGTCTGTACCAATGTTCTTTGGGTGCATCTTTTTACGCTTTTCAGCCGGCAAATTAATGAAATTAGTACGGGCATACAGGGATGCAGGCAGGGCTCGCTTATTTGATGCTGCCCCCTCTGCCACAAACAAAAAATTCTTATCTTGTCATCTTTAACAAAGAAATTATCTTTGACTTTCAATTTTTAAGACTTATGAAGTTTATTGTTTCTTCTTCAGCCTTGCTGAAACAACTGCAGCAGATCAGCGGCGTTATAAATGCCAACACCGTACTACCCATTTTAGAGGACTTTTTATTTGAAATAGAAAAAAATAAACTGACCGTAGTAGCCACCGATCTTGAAACGGTGATGAAAGTGCACCTTGACATTGAAGCCAAAGACAGCGGTAAGGTTTGCATACCTGCCAAAATTCTTTTAGACTCTCTCAAAAACATACCAGAGCAGCCACTTACGTTCAACATCGATAAAAACTTTGCAGTAGAAATTACCAGCGACAATGGCAAGTATAAAGTAATGGGCGAAAATCCTGATAACTTCCCCAAAGAGCCCGTGGCAGACGATGCCAATAGTTTTACCATTACCTCTACAGCCCTGGTTACCGCCATCAACAAAGCCATTTTTGCCGTAAGCAACGATGACCTTCGCCCTGCCATGACAGGTGTGTTTTTTGAACTGGACACCAAGGGTATGAGCTTTGTAGCCACCGATGCCCACAGGCTGGTAAAGTACACCCGCACAGATGTAAGTTGCCCGCAAAAAGATTCTTTCATCGTGCCCAAAAAACCTTTGCAACTTTTAAAATCGGCATTACCTGATAATGAAGATGAATTAAGTGTTTCTTACAATAGCAATCACCTGTTTGTAAAACATGGCGGTACAGAATTGGTGTGCCGGTTGATAGATGCCCGTTTTCCCGATTACAAAGTGGTAATACCCGTAGATAATCCTTATAAGATGAGCGTGAACCGCATCGCCTTTCAAAATGCACTGCGCCGGGTAAGCGTGTTTAGCAACAAGAGCACCAACCAGGTGGCATTGAGCATTAGTGGCAGCGAGCTGCAACTGGCCAGCCAGGATGTAGATTTTAGTTTTGAAGGCAACGAGCGCATGGCCTGCCAGTACGATGGCGAGGACCTGCAAATTGCTTTTAATGCAAAATTTTTAATTGAAATGTTGAATGGTGCAGACACTGATGAAATCAATATGGAACTAAGCACTTCTACCAAAGCCGGCATTATTAAGCCAACAGAACAGGGTGAGGGAGAAGAGTTGCTGATGTTGGTGATGCCACTCATGCTGAACAACTAAGTTGACATTAAAATATTCACCAGGCGCTTTCGAAATTTGAAAGCGCTTTTTTTTTGATACATTTATCATATGCGAACAGTTATTGTAAAAACATTTTACAATTATATACCCGCTCATATTATTAGCGGCAGGTTAAAAGATGCAGGCATTAATTGTCATTTATTTGACGAGGCAAGCGTGACCATGGCGCCCTTTTTAGGTTCAGCCATTGGAGGCATCAAGTTGGTGGTAGATGAAGCCGATGAAGTGCAAGCAAGGAACCTGCTGAGCGAATATGATGAAGAGTACCGCTTGTCTGCCGTGTGCCCAAAATGTGGCGCCAGCGAAATGCTGTCGCTGCCCAAAAAATCGGCGGGCAATATTTTAACAGCGCTGCTCACCTGGATTTTTTCTAATTATGCCGTGTCCGTAGATCATGTGTATACCTGTGCAAAATGCGGTTACGAAACAGAAACCCTGCCCGAAAATACAGAAGTCTTCACCTAATACTCCTATCATCGCCCATGAAGAAAATTGCCATGATACCGGCACGATATGCTGCCACCCGTTTCCCCTTCAAACTTATGCAGGTCCTGGGCAATAAAACCGTCATTCGCCATACTTACGACAATACTTTAGCCACTAACCTTTTTGACGATGTGTACGTGGTAACCGATCATGAAATTATTTACAACGAAATAACTTCTCACGGCGGCAAGGCCATCATGAGCCAGCACCCGCACGAAAGCGGCAGCGACCGCATAGCCGAAGCCATTGCAGGCATGGAGGTAGACATCATTTTAAATGTGCAGGGCGATGAGCCTTTTGTAAAAAAAAATCCGCTGCAAAAACTATTACTGGCTTTTGAAGACGAGCAGGTGCAGGTAGCCAGCCTCATGAAAAAATTTACAGACCTGTCCTTGGTAGCCAACGAAAACTATGTAAAAGTGGTGGTAGACCATCAAAACGATTCCCTGTTGTTTAGCCGCAGCGTCATTCCTTTTCAAAGGGATGAACATATTGCAGCCGATTATTTTGAGCACATTGGTGTGTACGCTTTTCGCAAAGAAGCCCTTATACGATTTACCCTTTGGCCCCCTGCCAAACTGGAGCAAATAGAAAAACTGGAGCAGCTTCGCTACCTGCACAACGGCATCCGCATCCGCATGATTGAAACCGATGAAGTAAGTGTAAAAATTGATGTGCCCGAAGACCTTGCAAAGGCCGAAATGTTCCTGCAAAACATGCAACCTTAAAACAACCTTTATATGCAATCTTTATTTGACAGCGATACCCACCAGGGTATTGTAGATCGGATGAACCAGCTCACCCCTACATCCCAGGCCCAATGGGGAAAAATGAATGTAGCCCAAATGCTGGCGCACTCCAAAGCAGCTTTCAGCGTGCCATTGAGCGACCAACCCATGCCCCGCATATTGCTGGGCCGGCTCATCGGCTGGGCCTTCAAATCTAAATTGTATAACAACGCTCCCTGGAGCAAAAACTT
Source organism: Chitinophagales bacterium (assembly GCA_038257335.1). Lineage (GTDB taxonomy): Bacteria > Bacteroidota > Bacteroidia > Chitinophagales > Chitinophagaceae > Ferruginibacter. Next base: position 3,908 of record JBBSJJ010000064.1, read on the forward strand.
GCCTACCAGCCCCGCCTTTATTGTAAAAGACGATCGGGATTTCAACCAGGAAAAACAAGCACTCATGCAGCTCGTAGATACTTTCTATAAAAAAGGCCCCAACGAAGTAGGCAAATATCCGCACCCCATGTTTGGCAGTTTCACGCCGGCACAGTGGGGCCAAAGCATGTACAAACATTTGAATCATCACCTGCAGCAGTTTGGGGTTTGAGGGATGATGGGTAGCTTTCGGCCTCGGTTATCTTATCTTTGATAGTATCAAATGATACTATGCTGCCTGCTTCTGCAAGCAGAGATTTAAAAACAGCGTTGAACCTTAAAAATCACAAGATCAGGCACTCAAAATACTGCCAAATACAAAATCAGGTAAACCTGCTGTGCATAAAAAATAGGCTTTTGAAAGCCAGCCAACTTTCCGCATTCAGCTTCGGTCCCGCTTTACGCTGCTACTCCGGCACAAAGCCATCGCACAAATCTTCACCGTGGTATCCGCTGCAATCGGGCTTATGTTTTCAGCGGCAAACCAGGTAGGAGCATTTATAGAGGATGCTGGTATAAATATAGGAGGCCATACATCTTTTGTTACCAGCCTCGCATTCATAAAAACCTCGTCAAAATGACTTGGGTCATAGGCAACCAAAAGATCATCGAGCATCACAAAATAAGTTTGATAGGGGGTGGTTCCCGTTACAAAGTTCACATGGCATAGAATACAAACTGTACACTGTAAGCAACAGTTTGCTGTATTTGCATTGTGCGTATATTTGGAGAGAGAGGTTTTTTCGTAGACTCAGGGTAACTTCCATTTGCGAGAACCAAACAAAAATATAATCTTAGAATGAATTATGGGTTGGAAAGCATCTACAATTATTATTCATAAGCCGACGCTGGTTGACAATGAACAACTACTAAAGGAATTAGGATTTACTAACCTGGTCCCAATAAAAGAAGAAACTTTTGAGGTTGCTATGAATCCTGACGACAACAGAGTTTATATCGGGACTTACAGGGACAATCTTTTAATATGTGCACCCGATATTCCATTGCAGTTTTTTGGGGACACGGAAACTGCGATTGAAAAAATATTTAATAGGCTATTCCCAGGTTCCGAGATTTGCTCAATTGTGTTGCATAGTGTTGTCAACCTTTGGGGCTATTCAGTAACAGTTGATGCACATAAAATTAGAGCAAGAGCAGGAAGTTCAGACGATGGAACTTCTATTGAAATTGGTGAACCTTTAGAAGAAGAAAAGGAACTCTTAAGCAAATCCACTGTAGACGAAAATGGCATCAGAACGTATTTATTTGACGACTTTCCTGATGAGCCATTTAATGAAGACCAAGTTGGTGAGCACTTTGTCTTTGCAATTTGTAAAAGATATTTTGGTGAAGAACTTGATAATGCAGACGAACTACTTTTTGACACGACATTGACAGGCTACAAATACGGAAAAGTAATCCAGAATGAAATCAATAAACAAGGAGAAAAATTTAATACGCATAATTCAAAACCTTGGTGGAAATTTTGGTAGTGAAAGAAAAACGGCAGCTAAGACGAACCTTCTAAAAACCCAAACTTTCTCAGCAATAATTTTAGCTTGCATGCCATTTTAAAATGACAACTTTAAAATATTTAAGCTTTTTTCTGCTTTGGACAGCTACCTCGACTGCTTCGTGCCAGAACCATTCCTATAAGACCAATGCAAAAGATAACCATGTGCGTTCTCTTACTCGGCAACACATTCATGACAGCCATCCCAAACCGTCTGGATATTTGAATGACTTCGAATTCTTGTTTACAGAGAGCGAAAGAACAACAATTGACAGTTTACTCTTACACTTTGCCAATAGAACTTCAATACAAATTGCTGTTGTCACCATTGCTACCTCTATGACAACAAACGATAGCTTGGACGCCTTTACTTTAAAAATTGCAAACTCTTGGGGTGTAGGACAAAAAGGCGAGAATAATGGAGTGCTAGTTGGTATTTCACGAGCCTACAGAAAAATAAGAATTCAAAATGGTTATGGAATTGAAAAAATATTAACAGATTTGGAAACAAAAGAAATCATCGAAACAGATTTCATTCCGGGTTTTCGGGACGCAGAGTATTTTCATGGTACTTTGATAGGGCTAAAGTCATTGATGACGATACTTGAGGAACGTTATAAATAAAAGTAATTGTGTCCCTGAAAACTGCATAGGACATTTGCTTTCTTACAAGGCTGCCTGACAGTAGAGCAATGAGCATTTTATAGTTCAGAAGGTTACAGTGAATTTTTGGATTGGTTATCGCTGACTTTTCCTGACCTTGATGAACAGACTGCCTTGGAGGAAGAGCAAGATATTCTTGATAATGAAAGTTTTGGGTGGACTGAAGATATCAGAGAAGCGAACAGGTTATGTCCTTTTGACAATTCTATTAATCAACTATGGCTTAGATATTAAAGCAAGCCAACAAGAAAAATATAATTTTGTAATTGGCATAGCCCCAGGACAAACCAACCTCAAAGAAATTATTGATTGGCTAAAGAATCATGTCGTCAAGAACAGCACTTAACATGAACGTGTAGAAACTATATTCTTTAGGCAATCTTCTCGCCACAATCATCTTCACTCCCCCGCATCAGAACAACATTGTACCATACAGAAACAATGACCTCTACAGCTGCTACCCTGTCGTGCAGCGTGGTAAAATAAGTTTGACGTCGGTTGTTTCCCTGTACAAACTTTAAAATTATTTTTAACCGAAAATCACACACTGTTTGGGCTATTCACATAGAGTGTATATTTGGCGGGTAGCTAAATTTTTTCACAAACTCCCGTTCGCTCTACTTTTACATTATGCAATATGAAGTTTTAAAATATCTTAGGTGCCCAATAAGCAAGACAGCATTAAGTTTCGTACTGGTAAAAGAATTTGAAAAGGAGTATGCAAATTTATCAATCACCGAAATTTGCGATGGCATGCTGCTTTCTGAACTTGGTTTTGTATTTCCAATAATTAATGGAATTCCGAGAATGACGCTGGAATCGTTTTACGATTACCCGGAGTTTTTGGCAGCTCACCTGGCAAATTATGAGCAAACTAAATTAACGCTGGAGGCAAATCATAAAGTACTATTAGACCATTGCTCAGCAAAAAACAAAAGAACTAAAGACAGTTTTGAATTCGAATGGAGTTTTTTAAACTCCGATAAAAAAGATAAAATCTGGCACGGAGAAATTTCAGAACTATCCACAGTTTTAACTGATGAAGTAGGTGAAAGCATTGAATATTTTAACGAGAGAAAAGTAATAGATGTAGGTTGTGGTCACGGTATAATGACAAGTAAAATTGCAGAAGTTTCCAGTTTTGCTATTGGTATAGAACTTAGCAAATCGGTTGAAAAAGCTTATAGAGATAACAAGTGTTCGAAAGCCTGGTATGTTCAGGGAGATTTACAATTTCTTCCGTTTGAGGATTCAACCTTCGATCTATTGTATTGTAGCGGAGTTATTCATCATACCAACAATACTGAACTATCCCTTTTATTAATTGAGCCTATCCTTAAAATGGATGGGAAAATTTGTTTATGGCTGTATCATCCACAAGAAAGTAGCATTCACAATATTTTTCTAGCCCTGAGGAATTTAACTAAAAGAATGCCGCTGAAGATTACTTTCATTTTCTTGTGCATTTTTATATTCCCCATATCTTATATCATCAAAAGGTTAAAAGGAAAAAATTCGAACAATTATCGGGAAGAAATAATTGATCTCCTTGACCTGTTTACTCCCGAGTTTAGGTTTGAAATACCTCCTGATTTGGTGAAGGTTTGGTTAATGCGAAAAAAATATACCAGCATTAAAATAACCACAAAAAATAAATTTGGGTTCTCCATCGTGGGGGACAAAACTATTGCCAATAGTTGATTTATACCAAACACTCAGCAGCGTTAATACTGGTATTTCGCCACGTCAACCCAATGCAGTATGTTACTTTAAACAACTCTGAAATGACATGTAACTTCCAATTAAAGAACAACACGCTTTGACCTTCGCCGGGCGACATGTTGACCTTCACAATAACTTTGAGTTTGTCGGATATAGTTACGATGTATCTAATAGACAGCTGATGTTAAACTGGAAAAAATCTAGGGGTGAGTGGGTAAATGAAGATGAGTTTGACAACCTACACCTGGCACATTTCAACATTACTTATTTGAATATGCTCTATGAAAACAAAGGATATGAATTCCCTGACGATGACAATTGCTTAAGTGATATTTCATTTTTTCCATCACTAGATAGACACCAATGATGGTGTTCTTTTACAGGAAGAGCCTCAAAATGGAGATGACATGATTTACATTTTCCAGTCAGGACAGTTTATTCGGATAGCTTGTGACAAAATTGAGTTGGTCTGTAATTGACCTGGCAATAAAATATCTTAAGATAGAAACTTTGGGGCTGTAGTGTCAGCTCAAAGCCAACAGGATAAAGGAGAAACGGCCTCATATTATTGTACATTTTTAAGTCGGCCTGCCGCTTCTGCCAGGGTTTCTTCTTTTTTTGCAAAACAAAAACGCAACACTTTATTCTCTACCGGGTTTTTATAAAAAGCAGAAACGGGGATGGTGGCCACACCATATTCTTCTATCAATCGTATGGCCAGGTCTTTTTCTTTTTCGTTGCTAAAGTCGGCATAGCTGTACAGTTGAAAATAACTGCCGTAAGAGGGCAGGGGCTTAAATGGTGTGGCCTGCATGGCGTTGACAAAAAAATCTCTTTTGGCCTGCAGAAATTTACCCAGCCCGGTGTAGGCATCTTTGTTCTGTATAAAAGTTGCCAGGGCAAATTGCACAGGACTATTGCAGGTAAAACAATTGAACTGGTGCACTTTTCTAAACTCCTGCATCCAGTTGGGGGGAGCTATGCAATAGCCCAGTTTCCAGCCGGTGCAATGGTAAGTTTTGCCAAAAGAAAAACACACAAAGCTGCGCTCGTACAGTGCGGGGTATTTTAAAACAGACAGGTGCTTTTTGTCATCAAAAACAAGGTGTTCGTATACTTCATCGCTGATGACAAAAATGCCGGTGCCTTGCACGAGTGCACTCAGTTGTTGCAGGTCATCTTCCCCAAGCAAAGCCCCGGAAGGGTTGTGCGGCGAATTGATGATGATGGCTTTGGTTTTGGAACTGATTTTTTCTTTTACCTGTTGCCAGTCTATACTATAATCCGGATAGCTGAGGGCGATAGGCACCGCCACGCCTCCATTGATTTCTATATTGGGAATATAACTATCGTAAGCCGGTTCAAAAACAATGACCTCATCGCCTTTTTGCAAGATGCTGGTGAGCGCTGTGTAGATGGCATAAGTACCACCTGGCGTGATAGTAATTTCATTGTTCCAATCAATGGTGGTATTGTATAAGTCTTTTACCTTTTCGGCTAAGCCTTGCCGTAAGGCTGGCAGGCCATTCATGTGCACATACTGGTTGTGGCCTTTTTGCATAGCCTCGTTTACCAGGTCTGTGAGGGCTCTATCCATCAAAAAATCAGGGAAACCCTGGCCAAGGTTGATGGCGTTGTGCTCCTGTGCCAGCACACTCATTTCTGTAAAAATAGTGGTGCCCACAGTGGGCAGTTTACTTTCGATGAATGGTTTCAAAATTGACGGTGTTTAGCTAATTTTTGAAAGGTATGCCAGGCGGAAATTGTATCCGGCATGGCCATCAGAGATACTTATCTCCCTTACTCCTTTTAATCTCTGCTACATATTCCTTTATCTCCTGCTCGTTTTCTTTTTTACAAACGAGCAGCACATCTTCGGTATCTACTACAATAAAATCGTCCAGGCCCTGCAATACCAGTAATTTTTTATTAGGTGCGTGCACCATGTTTTTGGTAGCGTCAATGATCACCACGTTTTTGCCGGTAACGGCATTGCCGAGGTAATCTTTTTCTATGGTATCGTACGTACTCTTCCAGGTACCGAGATCGCTCCATCCAAAATCTGAAGGTATTACATACACATTGTCGGCCTTTTCCATAACGCCATAATCAATAGATATATTTACACACTGCGGGTAAATTTTATCCAGGGCTTCGCTTTCTTTAGCGGTATTGAAATGCTCCTTTTCTGCATCAAAAACTTCATGCATCTCCGGCAGCAAGAGCTCAAAAGCTTTTACAATGTTTTTTACCTGCCAAACAAATATGCCCGCATTCCATAAGAAGTCGCCGCTGGCTATAAAAGTTTTGGCAAGTTCCAGGTCAGGCTTTTCTGTAAATGTTTTTACTTTAAATACGTTTTCGCTTACTGAAAACGATTCGTATTGTATGTACCCGTAGCCCGTATTGGGATGGTGAGGTTTTATACCCAGCGTAACCAGGGCTTTTATATGTGAAGTAAAGTGCAGGGCGTCCTGGCAGGTTTTTTTAAATGCATCTTCTTCGGTTATCAGGTGATCCGCAGGTGCACATATAAGGTTAGCATTGGGATCTAACTCCAGCAATTTATAAGATACATAAGCTATGCAGGCCGCCGTATTCTTGCGGCTGGGTTCGCTCAAAATATTATCAGGATTCAATGCTGGCAATTGCTCCTGCACAATGCTTTTGTATTGGGCCGAGGTTACAATATAGATATGATCTGCCGGAATGAACTTTGCAAATCGATCGTACGTAGCCTGAATGAGGGTACGGCCTGTATTCAATATATCCAAAAACTGTTTGGGATAATCTGTGCGGCTCATGGGCCAAAAGCGGCTTCCAATACCACCGGCCATAATAGCCACGTAATGATTCTTATTCATGTGTGAAGGATGTACTGATTGTTTAAAACTTAATTTATATGATTCCTTCTCTCACCATGTCTTGCAAGTGAAGAATGCCCAAATATTTTTTTCCGGATACTGCCGCCAGTTGATTAATGTTGTGCTGCCTCATTTTCTCCAGTGCTACCACGGCCAATTCTTCTGCTTCGATGGTTTTGGGATTTGCACTCATAATATCGCCGGCCGTTAATTGCAAAAACGAATCATGCTTTTCCAGCATGCGTCTTACATCGCCATCGGTGATGATCCCCACTATTTCTTCCTGTTCATTTAAAACCGCTACGGCACCCAGTCTTTTACTGGTTATTTCCACAATAGTTTCTTTGATAGATGCCTCCATTTTTACCCAAGGCCTCTCGTGTGGCAACACAAGGTCGGCCACCCGCAGGTATAATTTTTTGCCCAGGGCACCACCGGGGTGATAGCGTGCAAAGTCAGTAGATTTAAAGCCCTTGGCTTCCATAAGGCAAACTGCCAGGGCATCTCCCATCACCATTTGTGCGGTGGTACTGGTGGTAGGCGCCAGGTTATTGGGGCATGCTTCCTGTGTTACAGTAGTATTTATTACAATGTTGCTTTGTGTGGCCAGGTAAGATTGCATATTGCCCACCATGCCGATGAGTGTATTTCCAAAATTTTTAAGCAGGGGTGCCAATACTTTTATCTCCGGGCTGTCGCCGCTTTTACTTATTACCATTACCACATCGTCTGGCTGCACCATGCCCAGGTCGCCATGAATGGCATCGGCGGCATGCATAAATAAGGCGGGCGTTCCGGTACTGTTCATGGTAGCCACAATTTTTTGGGCTACGATGGCGCTTTTTCCAATACCACTGATAACCAGTCTGCCTTTACTTTTGGCTAGTAGTTGCACTGCTTTCTCAAAGGAGGAATCAACGAAAGATGCCAGGTATGCTATAGAAGCTGCCTGCATGTGAATGCTCTTTAATGCGCTGGTTATAATGGGGTGATCACTCATTTTTTACGGGGCAAACCTACTTTAATTAGCCCACAATGCAAAGAATACCCAAAGCCAAAAAAAGCCAGCAAAGCGCCCTTGACCAGAATAAATTATTACTTGTAAGCCATTTTTTTTTAACTACCTTAATAGCAAATTCCAAGTCAGGAAGATTTAATTTCCGTGTAAAAAGTAAGAGCCTATTTGGTTTGATATTACAGCACTATTGAATTAACTTCGCTGCCCTTATGAAAAAACCTGGTATATGGTATTGAATCATGTACTTAAATGAGAGAGAGCATAAAATTATGGCTACCGCAAAATCAGCATCGGGCACAGCAAAAAAAGCTTCCCCCACAAAAAGTAGTGCTAAGCAAAGCACCGTTAAAAAAACTTCCCTGCCCACACATAATGATTTGGCTGCGCAACTGCAGGAGCAATTTGGTTTCGATGGGTTTAAAGACCCCCAGGAAGCCATCATTCAATCACTCCTTAGTGGTACCGACACCTTTGTAATAATGCCAACTGGCGGCGGTAAAAGCCTTTGCTACCAGCTGCCAGCAGTAATTAGCCCTGGTGTGGCCATTGTTGTTTCGCCGCTCATTGCCCTTATGAAGAACCAGGTAGACCTGGTAAGAAGTTACAGCAGCAAGGATGATGTAGCGCATTTTTTAAACAGTACGCTCAACAAGGGTCAGCAAAAAATAGTAAAAGACGATTTGACCATGGGGCGCACTAAGTTGTTGTACGTGGCACCTGAAACACTCACCAAAGAGGAGAATATTGATTTCTTCAAAGGACTGAACATTTCATTTTTTGCTGTAGATGAAGCGCATTGCATTTCGGAGTGGGGCCACGACTTTAGGCCAGAGTACCGTCGCCTCAAAGAAATGATGGACATGATTAACCCCGACGTTCCCATTATAGCACTCACCGCTACAGCTACCCCAAAAGTACAGAGTGATATCTTAAAGAACCTCGGTTTAAGAAACCCAAAAGTGTTCATCTCTTCCTTTAACAGGCCAAACCTCTACTACGAAGTGTTGCCTAAGATAAACCTGGAACAAACCAACAAAAGCATTGTACGTTTTATACAATTACACAAAAATAAAAGTGGCATTATATATACCTTGAACCGTAAAACCACGGAAGAACTGGCAGCCATGCTCAATGCAAACGGCATCAGCGCTGTGGCCTACCATGCTGGTCTTGATGCCAAGTTGCGTGCCCGCCGCCAGGACGAATTTTTGAATGAAGACGTACACGTAATAGTAGCTACCATTGCTTTTGGAATGGGTATAGACAAACCCGATGTACGCTTTGTGATTCACTACAACATTCCAAAGTCTATAGAAAATTATTACCAGGAAACCGGCCGGGCCGGCAGAGACGGTATGGAAGGAAAATGCATTTTATATTATTCTCATAAAGATGTAAGCAAGCTGGAACACCTGATGCGGGACAAACCGCTGAGCGAAAGAGAAGTGGGTGCACAGTTGATCAACGAAACAGTATCGTATGCCGAGAGCAGTGTGTGCCGCCGCAAAACCCTGTTGTATTATTTTGGAGAAGAATTTAATGACTCCGAAAGTTGCGGTCATTGCGATAACTGCCTTAACCCTAAAGAAAAAATAGAGGCCAAAGCAGAGGCTGTAACTGTTTTAAAAACCGTGAAAGCCCTGGGAGAGCAATTTGCCATTGAGTATGTATTACTTATTCTAGCCGGCCGGGCCACACCACAGGTGCTGATGTACCGCCACGAAGGCCTGGATGTTTTTGCCAGCGGCAACGATAAAGAGTCTCACTTCTGGAGCAGCCTTATCAGGCAAATGTTGCTGGAAGGATTGCTGGAAAAAGACATCGTGGAATATGGGTTGCTGAAATTTTCCAAAAAAGGCACAGCCTTTTTAAAGAAACCAACCAGTTTTAAAATTGTGCTTAATAACTTATTTGAAGATGCCAACGCAGACGACGATGCCAGCGAACCTGCCGGGGCTCTTACAGGCTCTACCGACGAAAAATTATTAGAGCTCTTAAAAGAACTCCGTAAAAAAGTATCAAAGGAAAAGAACCTGCCACCTTTTGTTATTTTCCTGGAGAGCTCGCTGGAAGATATGGCTACCATGTACCCCACAAGCATGGCCGAACTGGAAAAAATAAGTGGCGTAAGTAAAGGCAAATCTTTGCGTTATGGCAAACCTTTTCTAGATGTTATAGTTACCTATGTAGAAGAAAACGACATTATAAAGCCAGATGATTTTGTAATGAAAAGCGTAGCCAACAGGAACAACAACAAAATATTCATTATTCAAAATGTAGATAAAAAAATACCACTGGAAACCATTGCTAAAACCAAAGACCTTAAAATAGAAGAGTTGTTAGAGGAAATGGAAACCATTGTGGCCAGCGGCACCAAGCTCAACCTTAACTATGCCATAGATGAAATGGTAGATGCGTATGACCAGGAAGAGATCATCGAATATTTTAAGAGTTGCGAAACATCTTCTTTGCAGGTAGCACAGGAAGAACTTGCTGAGAGCGACTTTAACTGGGAACAGCTAAAATTAATGCGTATTAAATTTTTGTGTGAGTATGGTATTTAATGGTGGGTAGAACAAAAACTGAAAAATACTGTTAGCTAATTTTATCGTATTAAACTTAATTCGATAAAATAAAAGCAAACTTTCTTGTGATGAATCAAAATTTATTTCCTTAACAAATAAACAATTACATGATGAGTACAGTTAACGCTTATGCAGCATCTACTGCCGATGCACCCATTGCACCGTTTAAGATCGATCGCCGTGAACCCGGACCAAGTGATGTACAAATAGAAATTTTGTATTGCGGAGTGTGCCACTCAGATATTCACCAGGCACGCAATGAGTGGGGCAACTCTATTTACCCAATGGTACCCGGCCACGAAATTGTAGGCAAGGTTACTGCCGTTGGAAGCGATGTAAAGAACTTTAAAGTTGGTGACCTTGCTGGAGTTGGTTGCCTGGTAGATTCCTGCCGTACCTGCGAGCAGTGTGCAGCCAACGAGGAGCAATTTTGCGAGAACGGTTCCACCGGCACTTACAATAGTATGGATAAGAATGGCCAGCCAACCTATGGTGGCTACAGTTCTCAAATTGTAGTGGATGAGGCTTTTACTTTACACATTTCAGACAAACTGGATCTAAAAGCTGTTGCACCTTTATTGTGCGCAGGCATCACCACTTATTCTCCCTTGCGTCATTGGAAGGTAGGACCAGGGCAAAAAGTAGCCGTTGTGGGTTTGGGTGGCCTGGGCCATATGGGTGTAAAACTCGCTGCAGCAATGGGAGCCGAAGTTACGGTGATCAGCACATCAGATTCCAAGGCAGACGATGCCAAAAGAATGGGTGCCGTAAACTTTATCAACAGTAAAAACCCAGATGCCTTTAAAGGCTTTAATAACCATTTCCACTTTATTTTAAACACCGTTTCAGCTCCTAACAGTTATGATTCTTTGCTGCCGCTGCTAAAAACAAATGGCACTATGACGCTGGTAGGTGCACCGCCTACACCATCAGGTGTAACGGGCTTTAACCTCATCATGCAACGTCGTTCCCTTGCAGGTTCGCTCATTGGAGGTATTAAAGAAACGCAGGAAATGCTTGACTTTTGCGCAGAGCACAATATTACCAGCGATGTGGAAATGATCAATGCCAGTGAAATAAATACAGCCTACGAGCGCATGATGAAAAGCGATGTGAAATATAGGTTCGTAATAGACATGGCGAGTTTAAAAGACTGAGGCGGCAGTAAGGTGTAAACAGATATACAAGCCGGATCTTTAATTTCCACAAAACTTGCTTATTTAAACAAAATCCCCTTATTTTTGCAACCCCGAAAGGGATTCATCCCGCTAAATGCTGGAGGATGGTGTGATAGCTCAGTTGGTAGAGCAATGGACTGAAAATCCATGTGTCGCCGGTTCAACCCCGGCTCGCACCACAAAATTTAAAAAGCCTTTTCATTATTTTGAAAAGGTTTTTTGTTTGTATCATCTCCCCTAACCTATACGATTGGTGTAACTTTTATATAAAAAAATTCATTCCCCTCAAAATGGGATATCCCCTTCATTCATAATGCCCATTTCCCTCAATTTAAAACGCACCCCATTTTCGCCGCGGCCCAATTGTTGAGCTATTTTTTTTACAGAAACCCCGCTATTATATAGATCGGCGGCTTCATGTTCCTCCAAACGATTCCATTTTTTGCCATAATTACCGGGTTTTGAATAGCTGCTTGCTGTATCAAATTTTGAGGCGGCTTTTTTGTATAAATCCCAATCATCGGCGTAACTACTTCTTTGGTATTTCCTGGAAGAAGCCATCACAGTTTGTTGCTGCGGAGCCAGCTCAATACTTTTTAATGGATTAATCTCCGGAGGTATTTTCAATTTATTTTTTGCTCGGGTAGCTGCCACATACAAAATATTGATTTCTTCGGCCAGGCGGTTGGTATCTGCCTCCGCTATTTTGTCGCCCCCTAATTGAGCAATATATTTTTTTAATTTATCCTCGTTTATAAAATCATTCAATAGCGTTACTTCATCATACTCCATACCCTTGCACCGGTGCACAGTGCTGAATATCATGTCAGCCTCTTCTTTGTTTTCTGTATGGTTTGCTTTTAATTCATTAATAAGTGCCGGCAGTTTGTTGCCAAATTCCCTTACCACTTCCACAATCAAAGCCAGGCTTCGGTCTTCGGTTTTTTCTATATAGTCATCCAGGTCTTTCATACTTTTCATCGTGGCTATCAACTGGTCTTTTATTTTATCCGTTTTACCATTATGTAAATTAAGCACATCGTATAAAGAAGCGCCCTCATCTGCAAATGTGTAGCTGTTGATATTACCTTCGAAGTATATTTTTTTTATTTCTCCATGCTGCCACTGAGCTATGGCATTTAACAATAAACTTAAATTGGTTCTGCCAAGGGTGGCTTTAGTAAGGGCTTTATTTTCCGGCACTCCTGCTCCAACTATTTTTACTGCCGGTGGTTGTTTTAAATGTTGTTTCCATCCCAGTATTTTATTGGCTATTAGCGCTACTTCATCATCAAAACGAAAACTATAACTTAAGTCATAAACCGGGTACTCTACCTGCTGCAAACTATTGATGGCATAGCGCCAGCCATAAATCTGCTGGTGTTTATCGCCTACAATTATTTTTACGGCGGGCTGATGTAAAAAAACGCCCAACATAGCTGCACTGGCATCCTGCCCTTCATCAAATAAAATATAATCGTATAACAAAACAGGATTGCCCAGTTGAAATTTTTTTAAATAAAAATCATGGGTTACGGCCATCTCCCCTTTGTCCATTTTCGCCAGTGCTATGCGGGTATACTGCTCAATCATTTTATAAAAATTATTTACAAATGTTTTTGCTTTGGCATCTGTAACCACATCTGCATAATTTAAATCCTGTACTCTTGCTGCCCTGCTGTTGCAGAAATAACCCATAAATTTGTTTACGTGATTGGCAATGATAAAATCTGTGGGCCTGTCATTTGTTTTTATGTTTAAATGCTCACATAATTCAAAACTTTTATAGGCCTGCACTACTTTATAATTGCTGCCCTTGATAATGTGATCAAAAGCCAATGAATGAGCGGTTTCTACTTTTACATTTTTTACGCCTGCGTCACTAAATTTTTGGAGCGCTTCTGTTTTAACGGTTTTATTAAAAGCCAGGTACAAAATTTTACTGCCGGCCGGCCGGGTGCTGGCATATGCTATCAGCGTAGTGGTTTTGCCACTGCCTGCCACCGCATTTATCACTAAATGATGATTGGTTGCTAAAACTGCCTCCTGTTCTGCTGTGTACAACATGCTGTAAAGTTGTAAAAAAATAACTATGTAAGAAAGCGATTTTGAAAACCATATACAAAACAAATAATTTATATGTATCTAAGCTGAGTGATGAAGTTTTATATAAAACCTAGTCACTAAAGAACAACCAAAACCTCTTAACATTAATTTACATCTCCGCCGTATACCTTTTTGTACAGGAAAGCGTCTTATATACGAGCACAAAACGCTCTGATATGAAACAAATAACCACCAACCAGGAAATACTACTGATACCCGGTACCAGTTTCTTTAAAAGAGATTGGTGTGAAAAAGAGGAGAAGCAACATTCTAAAAAATTATCTCATAAGGAGCAACTGATTCAGCTGTGCTGGAATGGCGTGTTGCCAGAACTGTTGCCCGAAATTTGTGCAACCACGCCCCAAAATAATCCCCTTACACTTTGGGAGATCAATGAATCGGCCAAACTCCTGGATTTAAGGCTCGGAGAATTTAATGAAACGCATAATGATAGCTTTTCCATCAACCCTTTTGTTTGTATCCTGATGGCAGAAATGAATTAGGGCCCTCTACATACTACACAGCTGCTTCCGCTTAATAACTAGTGTAGTTCTTTTAGAGCCACAGTTGATTTCCTTTGATAACTTTACGCTCGGTCTTTCTAAAGGCTTTGAGTACAATGATTGAACCTGGCATTTTTTACCCTTCTCATTTAACCGGCACCGAACTGGATGTGTTCCTGGCCATGGGCTGGTACCGCATGGGGCAAGGCATTTTTACCACGCATGGCATTTTTCAAGAGGAGCAAATTTTCCGTGTCTTCTGGTTACGTTATAACCTGCAGCAGCTTGCACCATACAAAAAATCGACTAATAAAATTATTGATAACAACCTTCATTTTGATGTAACCATAAAATCGCTCGCCGTTACAGAAGAAATGGAAGCTTTGTATGAACTCTACAAGGCAGGTATCCTGTTTGAGGCTGCCAATAACATTAGGCAATGGCTGTACGAGGCTGCCAGCAGCAATGTATTTGATACCTACATGATAGAAGTTAGAGACGGAGGAACCTTGATTGCCGTAGGTATCTTTGATAAGGGCAAAAAGGCCATTGCGGGCATCATGAATTTTTACAACCCCCTTTACAAGAAGTACAGCCTGGGTAAATATTTAATGTTGCTTAAAATAAAGTATGCCCAGGATAAGAAAATGAAATGGTACTACCCGGGGTACATCGTACCCGGATATCCAAAATTTGATTACAAGCTTTTTGTAGACAAACTTTCCGCTGAAGTATTCATCCCGGAATCAAACGCCTGGCAGCTGTACGACGAGGCGCTCCTCAATCAATTGAGCAGGCGCTGACACTTTCACATAATAACAAAGAGCCAGGCTATACATAGCCTGGCTCTTTATTACATTGTTATGCTTTAGTTTGCGGGAATAATATCGATGATGACTGTTCTGTTGTAAAAACGTTCTTCGGGTAAATTATTTTCGAACGGGCTTGTTGATACGTCCTCACCAAATCCATTGGTTTCAAACTTCACATTTTTAGTACCCGCTTTTGCCAGGGCAGCTTCAATTATTTTTTGTGCACCTGTTGCTCTTTCGGCAGATAGCTTCTGGTTATACACTTCCTGTCCGATTATGTCAGTGTGGCCATGAATAATAACAGTAGCATTATCCGTTATTAGAGGAGAAACCACCTCAGTCAAAAACTTTTCGTAAGATGCAACAGATTTAGATTGATCAAAATCAAACAAAATGCTGTAACGCAAACCTTGTTGCTTAGGATCTTCTGATTTAGCAAGACTAAGTGAAGTTTCTTTCTGAATAATTTGTCCGCTTTTAGTTTCGCCCAACATTACTATGTTGTAATTGCCGGATGTATTATTCCCCAGGATAGTTTTGCCGGGAATAGAAGCCTTTTCGCCATAGTAAGGACCATACTTTTTCACAGCACCTTGTTCGTCTGTAACATTTACTGTCCAGGACTTCAAGGCATCCTGGGCACCGGTTGCATTAAATATCACATGACTGTCTAATGGATCTTCCTGCACAGTGGTAATTTGAACAGGCTTTAAATAAGGAGAATTAACACCACCTACCTGCAACAAAAGATCTGATGATGTGCTGGTAATATCTACCCTGCGGTCTCCGGCACGTAACAACTCCAGTTCATTGGTAGCACCTGGTTTTTCTGAGGGAACAACAGGTTTATCTCTTCCAACGGTAGTTATTCTTGAAGCATTAATGCCGAAAGCACTCACCAGGTATTGCTTGATATTTTCAGCCATCATTTTACCTTCTGCAGGATTATTGTCTGATGCACCGGTTAAGATAATGTTGCTGTTAGCATTAGCCCTCAAGCGATCTCCCATAATATTTAAAATATTATGATACACTGCTAATTGCCTTGCAGAACGGCCATTGGTTAAATTTACAGGCTGGTTTTGTTGCAATTGATCTTCGTTAAACACCCGGGCATCACTATTGCTTAATTGTACATAACGGGTAGGAATAGCTGCAGATCCTTTATCAAAAAATACGGAATTGCGAAGCGCAAATGTTTCTTTAACCGGGCGGTTTACAGGAACCATTTTAGGCGCACGCACAGAAAAATCTACCTCTTTATTTATGCTTACCGGAACAATTACTTCCTGGGGTATTGTAGCAGCTGCTGCTTTTTTGCCTGAACCAAACTTAAGGGCAACACCTGCACGAACCGTATAATTTGACCATGATTCTACATCACGGGGTTCATGACCAAAATCGGTTAAAAAAGATACAAAGGGAGAAAGCGTCATTTGCGTTCTGCTGGCTGCTGCAGAAACCGGGATATCTATACCCATACCTGCCTGGCCTGAAAACAATGTTTTATTTACATCGCTCCACTCACCCGTTTTATCATCCTGTTTATCCTGGGTATAAGTGAAATCTTTTTTCACATTAAAGCTGATAGTAGGACCTGCAAAAACGTAAAACGAATTTGCAAAAGGGGCTATTCTCAAACTTGGTTCAATAGCTACATAACTCATATTGGTTGATAAGTTTGCAGGGCAATCGCAGGGTGCCAACACCTCGTTAAATTTTCCACCACGGTTATCGTATGCTATGTTTAGCATACCACCCCAAACTTTTCCGGGGCGATACTCAGCTAATACAGATGCATAAGGTTTGATACCATTTCCCTTGTGAAAGGCAGTGGGAGTTGTAACGCTTTCATTAAGCATTTGTGTAGTACCCCTGTAAAAATTAAAATTAGCAGCACCGGACACACCAAACCACCAGGTGGGTTGGGTGCGCAAGACTGTTTGTGCATCAATTGTTGTACCTGCAAAAATGAGTAGCATTAGCAGGGTAAATTTTTGTTTTGATATATAATTGAGTAACATATTGTGTTGTTTTTAAATGAAGGCTATTGTTTTTAAATTGCTTTTCAACTTAGGTGTGAACCTTAGTTGGGAACATTGATAGTAGTGTTTACCATGGTTACAGAAGCTACCAATGAGATGGCTCTGCCATTCAATACCGTTTGAGCAGCGTTGCCCGCAGTAGAGAAAGTAACGCCAGACATTGCCATGATGGTTCCTACCATTACGCCACCGCCTGCACCATTGATGGTTGCTGCAGTTCCTACATGCCAGTAAACATTTTTAGCCTGCGCTCCATTAGTTAAGATCACACTCTTTGCGCCTGTTGGCCCTGCTATACCTACGGTTAAGCTGGTTCCTGTTTGAAAAGTCCAGGTAGCATTTGGGTTACCCATACCATCCAGCGTAAGATTACCATTTGTTATTTTAAATGTTCCGCTGGCAGATTTGTACACACCTGCTGGTAATGTCAAACCTCCCAGCTCACCTGCGCCGGGATCCATTCCACCTGGCATGGAAGCCGGAGAAGTAGCATTGTATGCCGCCGTTGCATCAAGTAGCCCTTGTTGTGCTATGGCAAATGATGTTGCATTTCCGGGTGCAGGTGGGGCTGTATAAATTCTTCCGAAAACTTTACCAAGGTTAGAAGGCGTAACAGTATAAACATCGCCAGTGGTTTGATCTCTGAACCCGGTAATTAAAGTAGAAGCTGCCGTAGTAGCAATACTTCCGTTGTTAATAACGGTATTAATTCCCTGGTTGGTAATGCCGGCATTACCGCCAAAAGCACCAAACATTGCAGCGCTTCCCAATATGCCGGGATTGTTTGCGGCTGCAGTAGTGAACGACCAAACATAATTAGCCAATAGTGCATTGCCTGCAAGATCTCTTGCTCCTGTGGTAATGGTGGCAGTATAAACTGTGTTAGCAATTAAATTTACCGTAGGAGAAAATGTTGCTGTTGTACCCGCATAAGTAACCACACCTGCAATGGACACTGTTCCTGCTTTTAATAAAAACGTGCTGTTGTTAATGCTCAGCGGATTCATTGCCTCGCTAAAAGTGGCAGTAACTTTTTTGCTAAGTAAAACACCTGTAGCTCCCGGAGCCGGATCAGTTAAAATAACTGTGGGACGTATGATATCAGCAGAGGTGCCGGTTGTAAAACTCCACACATAGTTAGCTACCATGGCATTGCCTGCAAGATCTTTCACACCTGTAGTAATGGTAGCGGTGTAAAGTGTATTGGGTAATAAGTTTACTGTAGGTGAAAACAGCGCTGTTGTACCAGCATAACTCACTGTACCTATCACCGTATTTGTACCATTTTTTAAAAGAAAGGTTGTGTTGTTGATGGTAGCAGGATTGATGACTTCACTAAAAGTAGCCGCAACTTTTTTGTTAAGCGGAACACCCGTAGCATTATTGGCAGGGTCTGTTGAGATTACTGTAGGTGGAGTAACATCTGTGGTAGTGCCTGTAGTAAAAGTCCACACATAATTAGCAGCGATGCTGTTACCTGCCGGGTCTTTTGCACCTGTAGTAATGGTACCGGTGTACCTGGTGTTGGGCAAAAGATTAATGGCAGGAGAAAATAGTGCAGTATTTCCAGAGTAGGTAACTACCCCGTTGATGGCCGTGCTGCCTTCGTAAACTAAGAAAGTGCTGTTGTTAATCGTCAAAGGATTCATGCCTTCGCTAAAACTGGCAGAGATCTTTTTGTTTAGAGCTACGTTGGTTGCGTCGTCTTCCGGGTCGGTGGAGATTACAATGGGTACTACATTGTCATTCAAGGGCCCCGTTTTAAAACTCCACACATAGTCTGCTATCGTGGCATTGTTTGCCGGGTCCTTAACTCCCTTAGTAATTGTGGCCGTGTAAACCTTATTAAAATCCAGCGGGTCTATTGGAGTAAAAGTAGCAGTCACACCTGTGTAAGTAACTACACCCGGCACGAGTGTGCTTCCTTGTCTTAACGTGAATGAAGTTGTAGTAAGGGTAGTTGGATCTACCTCCTTATTAAACGTAGCATTTACATTTGTAAACACACTTACTGCAGTATCATTGTTAGCCGGGTTAGTGGAAATCACTATCGGGCAAAGACTTGTAAGGCCAGCTTCTTCCTCTACTTTTTTACACCCGCTTGCAAATACAAAAAGGAATAACAAAAAGAGAGAGCTGTTTCGAAAAAATGTGGAGTCAAATTTACAGGCGTGCGCACATAAACTCCATGTAGAGTAATGATTTTTTTTCATGTTGGTTTTTTGAGTATAAATAAAAAAGCTGATGGGTGTAGATAGTGTCACCAGGGATTTTGGGTGAGGGTCAATGACAGGATTTACGGCGCAAACCTAAGGATATAGTCTGTTACTAATCTTATACAATTGCACAGAAAAGTTGCATCATTCACACATGTGAAAGAATTACGGAGCGAGATAAATTAATATAAGTGCAAATGAAAAATGGTAAGAATGTGATACGCTTTTTAAAACGTCATTAATTTTAAAAATAGAAAATCTTTAAATTAATTTATGAAGAACCGGCTGAAATAAAATCACTCGCCACATGCTTTTTCAAGCGTAGCTCTGTGGGCGTCTTTGCGTTGCTTATACAAACTCGGAGTGAGACCGGTTACTTTTTTAAACTGATTCGATACATGTGATACGCTGCTGTAATGCAGCTTCTCCGCTATTTGCGTCAGGCTTAACTCGCCATGTGCCAACATCTCTTTTACCCTTTCGATTTTATGACATATCATAAATTTTTCTATCGTCATACCTTCTGTTTCAGAAAATATATTTGCTAAATAGGTATAATCGTACTGTAACTTTTGGCTCAAGTGGCTGGAAAAG
>JBBSJJ010000065.1:0-23672 GCA_038257335.1 Chitinophagales bacterium
CCGAGGCTTTTCATACGACTCTCATTGAGTTTGCCCAGCAACTGTGGCAACCACATCCCCTCATCTGCTTTGGCAGTTTGAAGAGCGAGCATCAAAAAACATACGGCAAGTAATTTTGCAAACTTCATAAAGGCTCTATTAATATTTTAAAATTGTTACGAGGCAATGGCTCCTGGCTTGTACAACCATCCTGCATAATTAAATTGCTATCCTCTCAAAAAGAAGATAGTTCGCAGGGCATTTGTTTGGTGAATGATGCTGTGAGTAATTGCCTGTAGCTTCTGGTAAAGATAAACAGCTTTGCTACAATAAGTTTTTTCGGTGCTGTATCTTTTTTCTGATCGTATTAAAAAAAACAGCTCTTTCTTTTTCGCCGATCGTGCTGATCATGGTGGACTTTCGTTCAAGATTTTGAAGGTTTTCTACGATGGATTTAGTTAACCGTTCATCTGATGTGGCAACATAATATAAAACGCTGTGGTTTAAAAAAATGATCCGTGTTCCATTTAATTCTGCCAAATAAGTATTGTCGCCAAGGATGAGTTCGTTTACAAACAGGCGATAAGCAGAGGCATTGGCAGGAGGAGCACTCCCAATACCGAATTTCAAACCATACTCGGCCTGCAGCTCTATATGATTCACCAATTGTTCCAGTTTATCATACAGCAAAAAGGTAGTGGCTTTGTCTTTGATAAGGCCAGACTCGTGGTAGAAATTAATCTGCCGGATAGAACTGTTCACACTTTCTACATTCCAGATTTCCGTCATCGGAACAGAATGATACAAACTTATGATGCGGTTGCTGGCGGGCAGGTATTGCTGTAGTCTCGCATCTTCCATATCAAACTTTACTCCCTTAAAACTGTCGTAATGAAGTATGGACTTCATCCAAAAATAAAATTTAAATAAGGCCAGCTCGGGAACCTGGAAATGCACAAAGGGCGGTATATCTTTCATCAACACGGTGAGGTGCCTCTTCTCAAAAGAATTGAACAGTTGAAAATTTTGGCTAACATGCGTCAGCCAGGCGTCAAAGCTGCTTTCGGTATTGTCATTGACCTGGCCTTTAAAAAGGAAAGAATCGGTTTGTAGATTCAGGAACTGATCCATGGAAATTTTATAGTGCGCACAAAGCTTTTGCACTTCCTCCAGGCTTATAGACTTCTCGCCTCTTATTCTTCTGTACACACTGTCGTTGCTGATATGCAGCAGACCCGCAATATCATCAACGAATGACAGGTGAGAGGGCATACTCTCTTTAATCTTTTGAAAAAAAAGTTGTTGGATAGCTGCTGGCTCCATTAGAGTTTGTTTAGTAATAATTGCAATGCGGGTAAAACACTTTAGTAAGAAGTGAATGTTAAGATAGTCATATTAGTATTTTATGCAAAATAAAAAGCTGGGGCCATAGTTTTTTGCCTGCACCTGCAATAGTTACTAAATGCTCACCCCAATATGATTCTACCAATTTGGAATCGCTTTCCGGGCATGATAGTTTTGAATCATCAAACAAAAAGAGGGCTTTCTGCAGCCATTTAAAATAACCATCATGATTACTTTACTACTTTATATTTTAATAAAAAAACACGGCAAACAAGCAGCGACAAAAGCAGTTGCTAAAATTCGCCAACTTACTACCAGGTACCTGCCACTCCATTTAATAGGGCTCTGCAGCATCCTGCTGTTGCATATTCCCCTCCCTGCAACATCTCAAAACCTTTGGTTGAAATATAAGATCTCCCAGGGTGGCGATGAGATTGGTTGGTTAAGCATTGAAAAATATATGGATGGAGACAAGCTGTCTATCACCCTAACTTCTGAAATAAGAACAAGAATCATTTTTACGATCGCCGTAGTTACGAAAGAATCTTCCTGCTTCGAAAACGGCCAGCTGTTGCGTTCCTCTGTGTTTAGGAAAACAAATGGCCATACAAAAATTAACAAGCAAACAGCGCTCAACGGGGAAGGCTATGAAGTGCTGCAAAATGGAGAAAGATCAAAGTTGCCCTTCTCTTACATTGGCAAGAACCTGTTGAGCCTTTATTTCCAGGAGCCGCTGGGCATCAGCAAGGTTTATTCTGATAACCATGAATGTTTTCTCTACATCGCAAAAACCGAAGAAGGTGCTTATAAAGTAAAATTTCCGGACGGTAACAGCAACATCTTTTACTACAGCAGCGGCATATGTACTAAAATTAAGATTTTTCATACGCTCTATACCGCCAGCGTTCTGCTCATACCATAAAACTTTTATCATGCCAACAGCCAATATTACCTGGAGTTATTCAATGTGTTACTGCATTTATTTTGCAATCATATGGCTTGTGCAGTCAGGCCGCAGCCAGCAACTTTTTAGCCCAACAGGTAAGCCTGCAGCACAGCCGGCAAAGCTGCTGTGGCTGCACGCTGCGGGAATATTCTGGCTGGGGCTGGTGCCCCTTACCGTGGCCAACCCGGTTATAAACACGATGGTAGAAACAAGTGATACCCGGTTTGTTTTGATGGCTTCGTTTTTAGCAGCATTGCTTTTAGCAGTTTACATGGGCGCAAGGGATGCCCGTAAATTTACTTTCTCCCCCACGCCCAGGGCTCCCTATCCAAAATCGTTTTACAGGCGCTATTTAGCGCTGAGGATCCCCTTTCTTATTTCTTATGAATTATTTTTCAGGGGCCACTTACTTTTTTTTAATCAGAAAATATGGGGCTACCTGCAGCCATTGTAGCAGACGTGGTGCTCACAGTTTTACTCCACCTTTTTAGTGGCAGGAAATGGATGTTGGGATGCATCCCATTTTCCCTGGCTGCATGCATCATAAACACGCAGGTTCATGCAGTATGGCCTTCCATACTGTTACACCTTGCGCTGTCCATGTCTTTTGAATTAACCGTTATCAATAAATTGTTTAACCCCATAAAATCAGCATCATGAAAATTTTAATTACCGGCGCCTCGGGTTACCTGGGCAACAAACTGGCACACAGCCTTGCAAACAAGGGCAACCAGGTATCTGCACTTGTTCGATCCCCATCTGCGGATAAATTTTTAAGCCATCCAAACATCCACATCGTAAGGGGAGATGTGCTGGAAAAAGAGAGCATAGTAACTGCCATGAAAGCATGTGACCAGGTTTATCATGTGGCGGCCACCGTAGCTCCGTGGATAAAAGACAGCAATGACTATTACAAGGTGAATGTAGATGGAACCCGCAATGTATTGGATGCAGCAGTGCAAACCGGCATTGAAAAAATGGTTGTCACCAGCACCTGCGGTGTGTTAGGACCATCGTTAAACGAACCCTTATCAGAAAACGATCCCAGGTTAACGGCCTTTAAAATGGACTATGAACTTTCTAAAAAAATGGCGGAGGATATCGTGTTCCAATATACCCGGCAGGGTATGAAAATTGTAATCGTAAGCCCTGCTAAAATATACGGACCAGGAAATGTTTCGCATTCGCTTACTGCAAATGCAGTGATAGATGAATTTATTTATCAAAGGAAAGTTTTTATACCCGCACCGGGCACTTACAAAGCCTGTTTCTGTTACATAGACGATGTGGTAAATGGACATGTACTGGCAATGGAAAAAGGAAGATCTGGTGAGAAATATATACTCGGCGGAATAAACCTTTCCTACCAGGAATTCTTTGAAGAAATCCGCCAGTTGTCTAGCTGCAGGGGCCGAATCATTCATGCCTCCAGAAACGTTTTAAGAGCCTGGGCCGTTTTTCAGTGGCTTAATTATAAAGTTACCGGCACCCCGCCCCGTTTTACTTTAAACGCACTGGACATTGTATGGAGCAACTACATTTTTAACAGCGAAAAAGCCTGCCGGGAACTGGGTTATACAATCACCTCCCTTCCCGAAGCAATCAACCAAACCATTCACTTTTTAAAAAACCAAAAACATGCCTGACAAATTTTACACGCTCATCACCGGTGCCAGCGAGGGCTTCGGTAAAGCACTGGCCCTTGAATGCGCCAGGCGAAACATGAACCTTGTGTTGGTGGCTCTGCAAGGACCTGAATTAAGTTTTCTTGAACAATTTATAAAGCGGAATTACTCCGTAGATGTTGTATGCATTGAAAAAGACCTGTGCCGGGACGATGCCTGTTGCGGAGTGTTTTGCCTGGTAAAAAAATTAGGCTTGCAGGTAAACATGCTCGTCAATAATGCCGGACTTGGCAGCACGGTCTGTTTTCAAGACGGGAGCCCCTTGTTTTATGAGAAGCAGATAAAATTAAATGTATTGGCCACCACTGTAATGACCCGCCATTTTCTTGAAATGCTGAAACAAAACAGCCCGTCTCATATTTTAAATGTAGGAAGCATGGCTTCTTTTTTCTGCCTGCCTAAAAAAATGGTCTATGCTGCCACCAAGTCTTTCGTTTATACGTTCTCCCGGGCGCTTCGGCAAGAGGTTAAAAAAGACGGTGTGTCGGTGAGCGTTTTATGCCCCGGCGGAATGAATACCAACTTGTCGCTTACACTCATGATAAAAAGCAGTAACTACTTTACCAGGCTCACAGCCATGAACCCGGAAAGTGCAGCGCCCATCGCATTGGATGGATTGCTCAATAAAAAAGAAGTGATCATTCCCGGCAGGCTTAATAACTGCCTGTTGGTAGTGTACAAACTCCTTCCTGGCCGGGTTAAAACACTGTTGATGCGCCGTGCTATGAAAGAGTTGAATGTAGAAAACCGATTTTCTCAATACCTGCCACAGCCTTTAACTATCCTGCGCTGCGCACAAGTGGCATGAAACCTATATACTAAAAATTTATTGATGCATCAATTTGATATTATAAGTGGCTGTGTACTATTTACTGCTTTTGCTGTAGAGTTTGTGTTCATTTTACTGCACCGGCCATCATCGAACCTCTTAAAAGATATTGGTGCAAATTTCGTGTGCGGACTGTGTATCATCCTGGCTGGCATCATAGAAAAATCAATGGCGTTTGTATTCTTTTCCCTGTTGTATGATGTTGCTTTTTTTAAGCCTGGGCTTTCACCCATGCTTTGGATAGCCGGTTTCTTTAGCTGCGATTTTATTCACTATGTATACCACTGGGTTGGGCATAAAACCCGGCTGTTTTGGGCCGCCCACGTTACACATCATTCCTCAGAACATTTCAATCTTTCTACCGGCCTGCGCACCAATTTTATTCACCTGTTTTACCGCTTTCTATTTTGGTCGCCATTATGCCTCTTCGGTATTCCGCCAACTATGATCCTTTTATTTGAATCTATTTCTGCCACTCAAAATTTTTTGGTACACACAGAAAAAATAAAAAAATTACCCCTATTAGATTGGTGGTTCAACACACCTTCTAATCACAGGGTGCATCATGGCAGCAACCCGGAATACATCGACAAAAATCTTGGTGGTATACTTATGATCTATGACCATATTTTTGGAACCTATGCCAAAGAGGAAGCAAGGGTTGTTTACGGTATCACACACAATATTCACACGCATCATCCTGCAAAAATCTTATTGCAGGAATTTGCCACTACTTCAAAGCAGGTGAGCCAAATAAAAGGATGGAAAGCGAAGGTTAAATATCTTTTCTCCGCACCGCAGGAATAAGCGCCCTAACTTTTGCAACAGCGTTACTGCATCTACCGAAATCAAATAATAATTAGCCTTAGGAAAGTCTCTGCTTCATCGCCTCATACAAAATAATCCCCGTCGCCACCGATACATTCAACGATTCAAATTCGCCGGGCATGGGTATTTGAAATTGCTCGTCGCATATTTTCATAAGGGTGGGATAAATGCCATGTTCCTCTCCCCCTATTACGATGGCACAAGGCTCTGCAAAATTGCATTCATAACTTTTTTTAGGGGCCGTCATTTCGCTGGCAAAAACCTTGATGCCATTCATGTGAAGATCATCTACCGCCTTCATCAAACTTTGTACACGACACACTGCTATTTTCTCCAGGGCACCCGCCGATGTAAGAATGGCATCTTCATTCAATGCACCAATGCCTTTTTCGGGGATGATGATGGCGTGCACACCCAGGGTATGAGCACTCCTGGCAATGGCACCAATGTTACGGATATCAGTGATACCGTCTAGTATGAGGAACAATGGCACTTCCCCGTTCTCTACCACGAAGGAAATTACTTGCTGCAAATCCTGGAACTGAATTTTAGAGATCAACGCCACGCAACCCTCGTGGTTACTCACATTGAGGTTGTTCAATTTTTCTACCGGCACCTTGTTGATGGGCACAAGGTTTTGGGCAGCCAGTTCTTTGATCTCGTCTATCACTTCGCCGTGCACGGTGGCTTGCATATAAATACGGTCTAACTGCTGGCCTTCTTTGAGCGCTTTGATGATGGCTTCCCTACCCACCACAAGGGTATTTTTCTTGGGGCGATGATGTTGTTGTCTAAAATTTTTCACGCTGCAAAGCTAACAAATGTTCCGCTCTGCAAAACATGATTGTGTCGGGTGAGTAAGCATTCAAAACTTGTGGTCTTCAAAGTCTCCCTTCGGGGGATTTAGGGGGCTTACGAAAAAGACCATAAGCTTTCAAAACTTATGGTCTTCACAAGTCCCCCTTCGGGGATTCAGTGGGCTATTATTTTAATCCAAAAACCTTTTTTACCTCTTTTACTGCATCCAGTTTTTCCCAGGTAAACAACTCCACTTTTGCTTTGATAGTTTTTCCATCAGGAGAAGTAAAGGTCTTTTCTACTATTTCGTTTTTGCGACCCATGTGCCCGTAAGCTGCAGTTTCACTGTAAATAGGATTGCGCAATTTTAAACGCTGCTCAATAAAGTAAGGACGCATATCGAAGCAAGACATTTTCATGATCTTGTCTGCAATTTGGCCATCTGTTAATTTCACTTTGGCAGTACCATAAGTAACCACGTTGATACTGGTAGGCTTGGCCACACCAATAGCATAAGAAACCTGCACCAATACTTCGCTGCACAAACCTGCCGCAACAAGATTTTTAGCAATATGCCTCGTAGCATAAGCTGCACTGCGATCTACTTTACTTGGATCTTTACCGCTGAATGCACCACCACCATGGGCACCCTTTCCGCCGTAAGTATCTACAATGATCTTGCGACCAGTAAGACCGGTATCACCATGCGGGCCACCAATTACGAACTTACCCGTTGGGTTAATGTGGTATTGAATCTTGTTGTTGAAAAGATGGTCGTATTTAGCATATTTTGCTTTTACCCTTGGGATAACGATTTTAACGATGTCTTTCTTTATTTTGGCAAGCATCACTTCATCTGTTGCAAAATCATCGTGCTGGGTAGATACTACAATTGCATCGATGCGGGTAGGCTGGTTGTTGTCGTCGTATTCCAGTGTTACCTGGCTTTTTGCATCGGGACGCAAATATTTTATTTGCTTATTCTCCCTGCGCACTGCAGCCAGTTCTATTAATATATCGTGGCTAAGGGCCAACGCCAAAGGCATGTGGTTGTCAGTTTCATTGGTGGCGTAACCAAACATCATACCCTGGTCACCGGCACCTTGTTCTTCTTTCTTTTTACGATCTACACCCTGGTTAATGTCACCACTCTGCTCATGAATGGCAGATAGAATACCACATGAGTTGGCTTCGAACATATACTCACTTTTGGTGTAACCAATTTTGCGTATCACGCCGCGGGCAATTTCCTGAACATCTAAATAGGCTTTACTTTTTACTTCACCGGCCAGCACAACCTGTCCGGTTGTTACCAATGTTTCGCAAGCCACTTTACTGGTGGGGTCAAAAGCTAAAAAATTATCAATCAGCGCATCACTGATCTGGTCTGCTACTTTATCCGGGTGTCCTTCACTAACAGATTCCGAGGTAAATAAATAAGGCATATTTTTTTTTTTGAATGTGCAAATATAAGGGGGTATCATCAATAAGCAAAAGTCCTTATGAAATAATCATAAGGACTTTTGCTCACTTTATAATTTAGACCAGATGATGGTCATTCTCATTTTTACTTTCTTTTCCGGATCAGGATAATTACCGCTCTTGACTTTTATACGGCCCAGGGCCAGCGGGTTATTCAGGGGAATGATGGCGGCGGGGTTGGTGCTGGTGCCATACTGGGGGTACACCGTGCTGAAGCCGGGGAACAATCGCAGTTCATAATTGGGAGAACCCTTGGTTACCATTTGTTGTACATAACGGGTTACGTTCAAATCGTAGTACCAAACTTTTTCGCCGATTGCATTTGTTTTTTTGCGGGCAACGCCTCCAAAATAATTATAATCTATTTCGCCCGAGCCGGGAAAATAAGGGAAGCCAGATTTAAAATCAGGATCATACCTCGTGTTGGGATTGAGATCTAAATAGAGCGGTTTCCATTTTAAGGTTCCCGTATCTTTCAAATCCAAATACATATAAGCTGGTATAGAAAAAATACTGTCTGTAACGCTGTTCTCCGGTATTTGCTCAATGCTTATTTGAGCCCGGTGAACAACCCTGTTGCTCATTGCCGTTAAGCCTGGAATGCTCAACGTAGCAAAAGTGCCGGGGCCGGTTTGCAGGTAAAGCTCTCGTGGTGCCGGGTTCAATACATTGGCAGGATAACTACGGCTTACAAAATTGGAACTGGCCGAAGGAGTGATGTAGGCAATGTTACTGCTAAACGAAAGTACCCCAAAAGAGTTGTAAGTAGTATCTAGTTTACCCGTACCCGTATTTTTCTTACGAACATAAATTTCCAGGCGGGTTTTTACATCCAACAGGTTCACGTACATCAAAGCATTGCCTGCTGTAGAAGAAATGGCAAAACCATTGTGAAATTTCCTGAATAGAGAATCACTCCTCAATGCGTTGCTGAGAGAGTTAACCCCCGTGTCCCTGTTGGCAACAAAGTAGTCACGGTAAGCATCCGACAATTTGATCCGAACCTGGTTGGTAGAACTGTCTTTACCATGGTTGAACTTCACCACGTTTTTCAAAGTACTAAGGTCAACTGTTGCGGAACCAAGCAGGTTGCCGAGTGTAGGCGTGTACGCAATTGTTTTAGGCACTTTATAAACTGAGTCTGCAAAGTTGCGATCGTTGATGGAGTGCACCTTTATTTGTTGGGCCACCGAAGTATCACCCCATGCGCCCAGGTAAGCCAGGCTCAGTACAATAGAATCGATGCCTACGATGGTGTCTCCGGCATTGCCCAAATAATAAGGGTAAAAAGTAGGCTTAGGCTGAAAGTAAATGCGGGCATCCGTACTTCCAAAAAGAGGGTCGTTGCTTATTAAACCCAATGTATGATTTTCCGCCCTGCCTATCTTAAATGTATCATTGAAAATTCCCTGTGTGGTTATAATGTCAAGTGTATCGGCAAAGGTGTTTACATTATCAACTGCGGGTATCAGGTCGCTTCCAAGTGTTGTAGTGTCCAGTTTGGTACAGCCCCAGTTTACGATTACGATACAAACATAGCTAAGCAGGGTAATGGGTAAAAATCGTTTAAACACAATAAAAGTTTTATGGAAATACGTTGATAATTATCTACTTGGCAAGGTCGGTGTATAATTGTAAATAGTCTGTTAAATCACTTTCAGGATTAAACTTCAATATTTTTTTACCCTTGATTTTAGAAAATTCTTCTACCAGCTTTTTATCTACATCTGCAGCACCAAAAGTTACGGCATCTGCATAAGTTGCTCCTCCACGAAACATGGCTATATTATCGTTGTCGCTGTATACCTCCTGGTCTTTTTTAGTAACATGATCATTGATGGCAATCAGCTTTAAAAAATCATCGCCGAGTTTATCTTCAAAAGTATTCTCCCCAATGGTATACACAATTTTACTATGGCTAAAAACGGGTTCTTTTTTATAGGCCGTTTTAATATACATCGGTATAAGACCGGTCATCCAGCCACTGCAATGAATAATATCAGGAGGCCAGCCAAACTTTTTCACCGTTTCCAGGGCGCCCTTGCAAAACAATACCGTCCTCAGGCCATTGTCCTCAAACCACTGGTCTTTATCGTCAGCGAAAATAGACTTGCGTTTAAAAAAATCTTCATTATCCAAAAAATAAACCTGCAGCCTGGCATTAGGCAAAGAAGCAACCTTTATGATCAGTGGATAGTCGTCATTATCGATGGTTACGTTGATACCAGAAAGCCTAACTACCTCATGCAACCTATGCCTGCGCTCGTTGATCACACCAAATTTTGGCATGATGCACCTTACTTCCATATTGCTGTCGTTGGAAAGCACTGCCAGTTTATTTACAATTTCTGCAAACTCTGTTAGTTCCAGGTAGGGCGACATTTCATTTGCAATAAATAAAATTCTTTTCTTTGTTGACATATTGACTATGTTAGTGCTAATTCCCTCTAAAATTTGAAAATGGAGTGCAAAAGTACAGAAATTTAACTAAACGACGTTAACACAAGCAATTACAGCCATCAACCCCCCTTCATGATTTTAGTAAAAAAGAAAGCAGACCTTGAGAATTTGCTCGACTCATCCCGCTCTGCAGGACAATCCATTGGCTTTGTGCCTACCATGGGAGCCTTGCACGAAGGGCATTTGGCCCTGGTAAAAAAATCCCTGCAGCAGAACGAACGCACCGTGTGCAGCATATTTGTGAACCCCACCCAGTTTAACAACAGTACGGACTTCGAAAAATATCCTATCACGATAGAACAAGACATCAACCTGTTGGAAGCCACCGGTTGCGATATGCTCTTTTTGCCTTCGGTGGTAGAAATGTACCCGGCAAGCGAGCCTATTGTTACCTACGATCTTGGAACTATAGAAAATATCCTGGAAGGCAAATACCGCCCCGGTCACTTCCAGGGAGTGTGTCGAATTGTAGACAAACTACTGGATGCCACGAAACCTCATCAGCTTTATCTTGGCCAAAAAGATTACCAGCAATGCATGGTAATTAGCAAAATGATCGCCTTAAAAAATCACCAGGTAGGGTTGCAAATTTGCGATACCATGCGTGAGACAAGCGGCCTGGCTATGAGCAGTAGGAATTTAAGATTGAGCGAGCCTGGCAAAAAAACGGCTGCTGTTTTAATTGATACCCTGCGAAATATTCAAAACAATTTAAAAGCCGGAGATACCCAACAACTTGTAGAGGAAGCCCACAGCATTTTAACCAGCCATGGTTTTGAAGTAGACTATGTGGAAGTAGCTTCGGCCAAAGATCTTTCCCCCATAAAAACCTGGGACGGCCAGGAAAAAGCAGTGGCGCTTGTAGCTGCTACCATCAACGAAGTACGGTTGATAGATAATCTTTTTTTGAATTGAAATATTATCGGTGACCATTATTTTACCGCCCTGCTGTAAATTGTGACTACTATGCGTAAGAAAATACTCTCCTTTGTGCAGTATGCCATTTTTTTGGGTGCAGGTATTTTCCTGGTGTGGTGGCAGCTAAAATCTATGACCGTGGCGGAGAAGACAGAGTTTTATGCGGCCTTCTCCAACACGAACTATTGGCTGATGATACCTGTAGTACTGATGAGCTTGCTCAGCCACCTAAGCCGCTCTATGCGCTGGCAATTGATGATGGAGCCCTTGGGCTATAAGCCTGCTTTAAGAAACGTATTTGCAGTAACCATGGTAGGCTACCTGGCCAACTCGGCCATACCCCGCCTGGGAGAAGTACTCAAATGCAGCTTGCTTGCCCGCTATGAAAAACTCAAAATCGACAAGTTGTTTGGGATCGTTTTGGTGGAACGAACTTTTGACCTTGTTTGCTACCTCATCTTCATTGGCATTACGGTGTTGATACAACTAAACCTGATCGGCGATTATGTAGGGGGCAAACTCAGCCTGCTGTCGCAATCTGCCGGCTTGCCACTTTGGTTAAAGGCTGTGATCGTTTTGGCAGTATTGGCCAGTTGCTTTTTCTTGCTGCGTTTCCTCACCCACCGTTATCCGCAGAACAAAATTTTAGTAAAGCTTAATTCCTTTATTAGGGGTGTAGCGGATGGCTTTAAGACCATCCTGAGTTTGCAAAAACGTTGGCAGTTCCTGGCCCATACTTTATTTATCTGGGCCATGTACCTTTTGCAGATTTACCTTGGGTTCTTTGCCATGGAGGGCACTTCCCACCTCAGCATGCAAGCAGCTTTTGCAGTACTATCGCTGGCTACGCTAGCCATGATAGTAACCCCTGGCGGTATTGGATCCTTCCCTATTTTTGTGATGGAAACCCTGCTCATCTATTCGATTGCCTCACCGCTTGGCAAGGCTTTTGGATGGCTCATTTGGGGTGCAAACACTTCGATTGTTATCATTGCAGGTATCATTGCATTGTTGTTGTTGCCGTATTTCAACAACCATAAAAAAGAAAGCGTTCCCCTGCCAAACAGCATTTAAACAAGCATGGCCGCGGCTCAAAAATTAATATTGCCGGCTCAATGCTTCCAATAAATTTGTGTACCACATTCATATTTCAAAATAATTACTTTGCACAAACGAAAAATAATTCCACGGGATATAAGCTGGTTGTCGTTTAACAACCGGGTGTTGCAGGAGGCTGCCGATGAAACGGTACCCTTGCGGGAACGCATCCGATTCTTAGGTATCTTCTCTAACAACCTGGATGAATTTTTCAGGGTGCGGGTAGCCACGCTCAACCGCATGAAGGAAGTAGGCAGCAAGGCAGGCATGCACCTTGAACTGCAGCCACAGGCCATCTTAGATGAGATTGAAGAAAAAGTGCAGCTGCAACAAATAGAGTTTGAACGTATCTGGAAAGAAATTCAGCGGGAGCTTACCCGGCAAAAAGTATTTCTGCTAAACGAAAGAAAACTGTCCATCGCTCAACAAAAGTTTGTACTCGATTATTTTAATGAAGAAGTGCGGAGCTACATCGTTCCTTTAATGATTGAAGACATTCAAAGCTTCCCCGTTTTGAACGACAAGTCTATTTACCTGGCTTGCAGGCTATCCCGCAAAGACAGGAGCGTGCCCCAACGTTTCGCACTTGTATCGGTACCCACCCGGCACCTCAGCCGCTTTTTACTTTTGCCCTCCCGCAGCGATGAGCAAAATATTATTTTGCTGGAAGATGTGATCAGGTTTTGCCTGCCCAATATTTTTTCATTTTTCAATTACGACCAGTTCAGCGGCCATCTTATCAAAGTAACACGAGATGCAGAAATTGATATAGACAATGACGTTTCTACTTCCATCATTCAAAAAATAGAAAAGGGTTTAAGAAGCCGCAAGCAGGGCAAACCGGTGCGCTTCATCTTTGACAAAGACATTGATATAGCCTTGCTCACCTACCTCGTAAAGCGCATGGGCCTTTCCCTTAAGGAAAACCTGGTACCGGGCGGTCGCATACATAATTTTAAAGATTTTATGGATTTCCCCGATGTGGTCTTACTCGGCAAAAGTCACCGGAAGAAACCTTTCACTCATGCACTCCTAAAAAATGCGGGGAGTGTAACGCAAGTGGTTTTTGAGAGAGATGTGTTGCTGCATTTTCCCTACCATTCCTTTGACAGCGTGATAGACATGGTGAGAGAAGCTGCCATTGACCCGAACGTAGTAAGCATCAAAATAACCTGTTACCGGCTTGCATCCCGCAGCAAAGTAATCAACGCCTTGACCAATGCCGTACGCAACGGTAAGCAGGTGACTGTTGTGCTGGAGCTAAGGGCCCGCTTTGACGAAGAAGCCAACCTGATGTGGAAAGACCACCTGGAAGAGGCAGGGGTAAAAGTACTCATTGGGCTGCCCAACCAAAAAGTGCATGCCAAATTGTGCCTCATTAAAAGAAGGGTAGACAATGTTACCACTCACTACGGTTTTGTAAGCACCGGTAACCTGAATGAGAAAACTGCCAGGGCATATGGCGACCACTGCCTGCTTACTTCAGACCGTAAAATTATGGCCGACATCAACCGTATTTTTGGTTACCTGGAAAATCCAAAAACAAGAACAGGCCTTTTAAACGCTTGTAAAACCCTGATGGTTTGCCCCACAGGTATGCGGAGGCAATTCTTGCAACTTATTAACCGGGAAATTAAAAATGCCAAACATAAAAAGGCGGCTTCCATAATTTTAAAAGTAAATTCCCTGAGCGATGAGCAGCTGATCTTAAAATTGGAAGAAGCTGCTAAAGCGGGTGTAGAAGTAAAATTGATCATTAGGGGTATCTGCTGCATGTTTACAGAAAACAAAAAATTCAAAAAACCGGTGCATGCCATCAGCATAGTAGATGAATACCTGGAGCATGCCAGGGTAATGATTTTTCACAACAGCGGAGAAGAAAAAGTTTTTATCTCCTCGGCAGACTGGATGGTGCGCAACATAGATCACCGGGTGGAAGCAGCCTGCCCCATCCTCGAAAAAAATATGAAGAACGAGATCATCGATATCATCAACATACAATTGCGGGGAAATGTAAAGACAAGGATATTGAACAACGAATTGAACAACCAATATGTAAACCCCCGAAACAAATCTAAGGTAAGATCTCAGGTAGAAACTTACCATTACGTTTTCAATAAGAAATATTCATGAGGCACAGCACAGCGGTTTTCTTTATTTTCTATAGTAGGTGCTTTATTGTAATTTAGCCCTTCGTATTCTTCACAGCAATTAAACTTACGTAGCCATTGATACTCGCAGCCATTGATATAGGAAGCAACGCCGCCAGGTTGCTGATTACTGAAGTGATAGAACAACCCAATGCCAAGCCCCTGTTCAACAAACTAAACCTGGTAAGGGTGCCGCTCCGCCTGGGCTTCGATGTATTTGATACCAGTTATATTTCGCCGGTAAAAATAACCATGCTCTTAGATACCATGCTTGGGTTTAAGCACCTGATGAATGCCTACAAAGTGCAGGCAGCAAAAGCCTGCGCCACCAGCGCCATGAGAGATGCCCTGAACTCTGCAGAAGTCCTCGACCTTGTTTTAGCCAAAACTGCCATACAAATAGAGATCATTTCGGGCGACATGGAGGCCAACCTTGTATACGAAAATCACGTGGCAGAAAACATGAACCTGGACAACAGCTACATGTATATAGATGTAGGTGGGGGCAGCACCGAATTGTCTTTTTTTACCAACGGCATCCTGCGATTTAAAAACTCCTTTAACATTGGCACCATCCGTATGATCAAAAATATGGTGACCGACGTGCACTGGGACGAAATGAAAAATGCTATCAAAGCATTTACTACAGGGCAAAAAAAAGTGATTGCCATTGGAAGTGGCGGCAACATCAACAAAGTGTTTTCATTGAGTAAAAAGAAAGATGGCAAACCACTTTCTTTTGAGTTGTTGCGAGACTATTGCAAAGAGTTGGAAGCGTTTCCGCTGGAAGAACGCATTACAAGATACAACCTGCGGCGAGACAGGGCCGATGTTATTGTACCCGCCATGTCTATTTACATCAATGCCATGCGATGGGCTGGCGCCGATGAAATTTATGTACCCAAGATTGGGCTGGCAGATGGTTTGATACGACACCTCTGGGATGAAATGAAAGCAAAGTGATGGTAGGGCCATTTTATGGAAGCACACTTAAAGCCACTTAAAATCAAGTTGATTTTAAAACACCGGAACATGAAAAATACAATCATCTCTTTCCTTTGCCTGTTTTCTCAAACCATCTTTTGTCAAAATATATTTACAAAATTTATCACCAAATCTTCTGTGCAATGGGCTGCCCATAGTGCAGATACGTTTCACTTCAGGGCGCCTAACCTAAGCCTGTTGTTAAGAGAACGTTTTAATAAGGGTGACATAAAAGTTGGTATTACCGAAGGGCTCATCAATAGCAGGATCGAAGAGAATACCTCAAAAGAATCAATCCTGGAAAGGATTGCGCCAAACCGGGTAAAACAAATAATAGATGAAAACGGAAACCTGGCGGGCACGACCATTGAAGCGGAAAATCCGCTCCTATCCACCTTCTACTTTGACAGCCTTGTAAATGACCTCGTAGAAATTCCGCAAATTCTGTATATCCAATCCGGGCAACTCAAAACTTATATACCCTGGGTATCGCCCAAATATGCAGTATCTACCAGTTGGGGTCAAAGGCTTGGCATTGCCAATGCTTTTAGCACAGCTTTCAATACGTCCAGAAAAATTTGTACCCGGCAAAGGAGAAATTCTATTCTCCTGGGACGGTCGTGTATGGGGATTAAATCTGAAGCTGCGGGCCAGGTAGCCATGATCAAGCAACTGTATGCACAAAGTTTATTAGAGGCTTTGTGGCCCTCGTTGAACACCACACGTTACCAAATCATCCGCCTCGATTCTTTGACCATAGTTCCTTTTGAAAAGATCAATACGTCATTGCTAAACCACGCTGTCACTCCTGTTCCAATATATGATGCAGAAGGGAATTTAAGCAGTGCAACCGTTACTCCCGCTGCTCAACCTTTAGATGCATCCTCATTTACAGAGCTGGAAGTGGTGCAGGATTGGTTTTACAACTCAAAACAAAACAAACTCTTCAGTCGCCTACAGCACCTCGTTTTGTATGCGCATCCATACAACAATGGCCAGGTAGCAGCACAAGCGGTGCCTGTACTAAAAATAATGCTGAACTAGTATTTCTAACTACATTTACAACCCCAAGCGAATTTGCCAGGATTTGTTTTATTCTAATGCAGAGCCATCTCCCCTTCGCCTTCAATTTCTAAATACATAAATATGTCTGTAAATAAAGAGGTGAAAAAAATCACTACTCATACGCTTCAAAAAATGAAATCTACGGGAGAGAAGATTTCAATGATTACGGCCTACGACTATTCCTTTGCGCAAATATTTGATGCCGCAGGCATAGAAATTATTCTCGTGGGAGACAGCGCCAGCAATGTAATGGCCGGCCATGAAACTACCTTGCCCATTACTTTAGACCAAATGATATATCACGCTTCTTCTGTGGTGAGAGGCGTAAAGCGATGCTTTGTAGTGGTAGATCTTCCCTTTGGATCTTACCAGGGAAATTCTAAAGAGGCGCTCAACTCCGCCATCAGAATTATGAAAGAAACGGGTGGTCATTCTATAAAGCTGGAGGGCGGCGAAGAAGTAGTAGAGTCTATCAAAAGAATTGTAGACACTGGCATACCTGTGATGGGGCACCTGGGTCTTACACCACAAAGCATTTATAAAT
The DNA here is from genome assembly GCA_038257335.1 of Chitinophagales bacterium. Taxonomy (GTDB): domain Bacteria; phylum Bacteroidota; class Bacteroidia; order Chitinophagales; family Chitinophagaceae; genus Ferruginibacter. Next base: position 17,111 of record JBBSJJ010000065.1, read on the forward strand.
TTGGCACTTACTCGGTAAGAGCAAAGGAACAAAGCGAAGCAGAGAAATTAAAAAAAGATGCGTTGCTGCTACAGGAGGCAGGTTGCTTTGGCATCGTGCTCGAAAAAATTCCTGCACTGCTGGCAGAAGAAGTTTCCAAAAGCCTGCACATCCCCACCATTGGGATAGGTGCCGGGGGTGGTTGCGACGGACAGGTATTGGTAATGCACGATTTGCTGGGAATCAATACAGAATTTCAGCCACGCTTTTTAAGAAAGTACCTCAACCTGGCCGAACAGGTTACGGGGGCAGTGCAGCATTACATTACAGATATAAAAAGCGGCGATTTCCCTAATGAAAAAGAACAATACTGATCTAAAAAAGATCCCGATAGTTTGACACATCTCAGCTAATTTTGCCGCTTACCAAAAATCAAAGCATGAAGTTTGTTTGTACGTTATTCATAAGTTTTATTTTTCTTACAAGCTATGCACAGGATGTGTTGGAGCTAGACCCATTGAGCATTACTGCTTCCCGCAGTCCCCAAAAAGTTTCCGAAACTGGCAGGTCTATTACTATTATTGAAGGCAAACTGATACAGCGTCTGCCTGTGTATTCCCTCGATGATCTTTTAAAATATACTTCCTCTGTAGAAATTCAACAACGTGGCCCTGCGGGTGCACAGGCTGATATCATTATAAGAGGGGGCACTTTTCAACAGGTGTTGGTTTTGTTAGATGGCATTAAAATAAATGATCCTATTACAGGACACTTTTCTGCCTATATGCCCATAGCCATGTCGCAAATAGAAAGAATAGAAATCCTCAAAGGTCCTGCCGCAGCTATCTACGGATCTGAGGCCGTGGGTGGCGTTATCAATATCATCAGCAAAACATTTGCAAACTTTGTAAAAGAAAAAACACTCACCGCCAACGCAGGAATTGCTGCCGGAGAATATGGCTTCCTGGCAACGCAGGTTGGCTTTCGTAAAACCGGCGAGAAAGTTAATTATGCTGTAGCGGCGCAGTCTACCGAAGCAGATGGACAACCACTAAGAGGAAACGAAAAAGGATATTTTAAAAATCAAATTGTTTCAGGGAATGCCGCATTTGCATTAGATGAAAACTGGAAATTGATGATTCACGGCAGTTACGATAGTCGTGACTTTGCCGCACAAAATTTTTATACAACGTTTGTAAGCGATACCGCCACAGAAAAAGTAAATACCTGGTGGAACCATGCCAAGTTAAAACACAGCAAAGGAAAATCGACAGACGAAATTGACTTTGCTTTCAAACAAAGCACCGATTATTTTTTATACAACCCACGCTCTATTGCCAACAACAATAAATCTGGCAGCATCAGTGTTCAATATGTGCACGCCAAAGATGTTTCTGCCAATTTGAAATACAACTTTGGAATGTTGGGAGAGCAAAAACTCATTCGGTCAAACGATAGGGGCAATCATAGCAACAATCACATTGCGGGGTTTGGGTCTCTTTTTTATAAAATCGAAAAATTTTCTCTCAACCCGGGTTTGAGGTTGGTTTATGATGAAAACTATGGTACGGCATTACTGCCCCAGGCCAATCTTGCCTATCGCATCAAGAACATTGTTTTAAAAGCCAATGCAGGGCGTGCCATTCGCAGTGCAGATTTTACAGAACGTTACAATAATTACAACAAAGCGCTTGTAGCAGGGGGCAGTATTGGCAACCCTGATCTTACCACCGAAAAATCATGGAGCTATGAAGCAGGGGCAGATATGTTGCTGCAACATTTTAAATTTTCGGCAGTAGGATTTTACCGCAACCAGGATAATGTGATAGACTTTGTGCGAACTCCTTACGCAAATATGCCCCGCAAAAATAACCTCGTGCATACCGGCACTTATGCCCTGGCAAAAAATATAAAAGAAGTAAATACATCAGGCATAGAACTGGAAGTGAATTATCGCCGATCTCTTAATAAAGATCAGCAATTATATATGAACGCTTCTGCCACCTTCATGAACTCAAAAAGTTCAGATTCTGTTCCGTCCTTTTATATTATTTCTCATGCAAAAACCCTGCTGCAGCAATCTGTTATTTACACTTATAAAAAAGTAAATGTAGCCCTTACGAGTATATACAAAGTAAGAAATGCACAGGAGGCTGCGGGCATTAAAGCGCTCATCACAAAAAACTACTGGCTCGTGAATGCTAAAGTAGATTACCGCTATAAAATAGCCACGGCATTTATTGCCGTAAACAATATCGGCAATATTAAATACAGCGATTTACTAGGTAGTAAAATGCCGGGAAGCTGGACCACAGCAGGTTTAGCAATCCAGTTATAAGTCTTAAACGTATTGTACTTTTGAGAAACTTCTCTTTCTAAAACATTCAAATATGCAAACTATTTTAAAAGAATTAGGAATCAATTCCAGCAACCAGGGTGTATCTACCGGGTTAACCTGGATAAAATCCAAGGGAGCAAAAATCACTTCTTACTCACCTGTAGATGGCCAGGTGATTGCAACCATTACCGGTGCCGACAGAAGCAGTTATGATGCCGTAGTAGAAAAAGCTGCCACCGCCTTCCAGGAATGGAGGCAATGGCCGGCGCCCAAAAGAGGCGAGATCGTTCGGCAAATAGGCAACGAATTAAGAATAAACAAAGAAGCACTCGGCAAACTGGTGAGTTACGAAATGGGTAAGAGCCTGCAGGAAGGCATGGGCGAAGTGCAGGAAATGATTGACATCTGCGATTTTGCAGTGGGCCTTAGCCGGCAGTTGCACGGGTTAACCATGCACAGCGAAAGACCCGGCCACCGCATGTATGAGCAATACCATCCACTCGGCATTGTAGGTATCATCTCGGCCTTCAATTTCCCGGTGGCAGTGTGGAGCTGGAACTGTATGTTGGCCATGGTTTGCGGCGATGTGTGCATTTGGAAGCCTAGTGAAAAAACACCCCTCTGTGGCCTTGCCTGCCAAAAAATCATACAAAAAGTGTTCAAAGAAAATCGTGTGCCCGAAGGCGTTAGTTGCCTGCTCACCGGCGGCCGGGAAACCGGCGAATGGATGAGCAACGATACCAGGATTGCTTTGCTGTCTGCCACCGGCAGCACCCTCATGGGCAAAGCAGTGGGAGCAGCAGTGGGCCAGCGCCTGGGCAGAAGCCTGTTGGAACTGGGTGGTAACAATGCCATCATCATCAGCAAAGAAGCCGATCTTAACATTGCACTCGTAGCAGCAGTATTTGGTGCCGTAGGTACGGCTGGTCAGCGCTGCACCACTACCCGCCGCCTCATCATTCACGAAAAGATTTACAACAAAGTAAAAGACCTTTTGGTGAGTGCTTACAGCCAGTTAAAAATTGGGAATCCACTGCTGGAGAAAAATCATGTGGGTCCACTCATAGACACCGATGCAGTGAACATGTACCTGCAAGCGATAGAAAAATGCAAAGCAGAAGGCGGCAATTTTATTGTAGAAGGTGCCGTGCTCAAAGGAAAGGGTTTTGAAAGTGGTTGCTACGTAAAACCATGCATAGCCGAGGCAAAAAACAGTTTCGAAATTGTGCAGCACGAAACCTTTGCACCCATTTTATATATCATGAAATATAAAACCCTGGAAGAAGCTCTTGCTTTGCAAAATGGCGTGCCACAAGGCCTCTCCTCTTCCATCATCACTAATAATCTTAGAGAAGCCGAAGGCTTTCTTTCGGTTGCCGGCAGCGATTGCGGAATAGCCAACGTAAACATTGGCACTTCGGGTGCAGAAATAGGTGGCGCTTTTGGTGGCGAAAAAGAAACCGGCGGCGGCAGGGAAAGCGGCAGCGATGCCTGGAAGGTGTACATGCGCAGGCAAACCAATACCATCAACTATACAGATAAATTACCCCTGGCGCAGGGCATTAGATTTGATTTATAAAATTTAGCCAAATAAGTGTAACCGGGCGAAGCAACTTGTGAAAACAGGCTATTTTCGTCATCAAACAATAAATTGCAAGCATGATGTATAACTATTCTAAACTCCTGGTAGCCGCTTTATTATGGAGCGGAGTCTCATTTGCACAAGGCACTTCAACCAAAGAAAAAACAGCCCCTCCAAAAAACTGGCATTTGCTGGACAAAAGCAGTACTGGCTTCCCCGGCATCAGCCTGGAAAAGGCATACGCATTTGTACAATCAAAAAATATAAAAAGCCAGAGGATAATTGTAGCTGTGATAGACAGTGGTATTGACACCCTGCACGAAGACCTGAAACCTATTTTGTGGAGGAACCCAAAAGAAATACCGGGCAACAATATTGACGATGATAAGAACGGCTATGTAGATGATATTTATGGCTGGAACTTTATTGGAGGCAAAGATGGCCGCAATGTAAAAACTGACAGCTACGAGGGCGCCCGTGTATACCATTCTCTTAAAAGTAAATGGGATGGCAAGATGGTAGATTCTGCCAGTCTATCTGAAGCCGAGAGAAAAGAGTATGCAACTTTTTTAGAGGCAAAAGAAAAAACAGTGGGCAATGTAAACCCCCAGGAGATGGCTTATATCAGCCAGCTTTATCCTAAATTATTAAAAGCAGATTCTCTTTTAAGAAAAGAAATTGGCAAGGAAGAATACAATGGTGAGGACTTGAAAGTTTTTTCGCCGCAGAGCGCTGAGGCTAAAATGATCAAGGCTTTTATCATGAACATCAGTAAAGCCAACGATAGTTACGAAATAACCAACCAGCAATTGCTGGATGAACTGGGTGGCGAAATGCGCAAAGCAGAAGCAACCACTAAAGCACCTACTGCATACCGCAAAGATATTGTGGGCGACGACGAGACCGACATCAACGACCGTTTTTATGGCAACAATGATGTAATGGCCAACACACCTTTTCATGGTACGCATTGCAGCGGCATTATTGCAGCGGTACGCAACAATAACAAAGGAATGGATGGCGTGGCCAGCAACGTAAGCATCATGATGCTGCGTGCCGTACCCGATGGAGATGAGCATGACAAAGATATAGCCCTCGCCATTCGCTATGCAGTAGACAACGGTGCCCGCATCATCAGCATGAGCTTTGGTAAAGATTTTTCTCCGCAAAAAAAATGGGTAGATGATGCTTACCGCTATGCTGAAAGCAAAAATGTTTTGTTGGTACAGGCAGCAGGTAATGCACATAAAAATGTAGATGAAGAAGGAAGTTTTCCCAACCCTGTTTATGCAGACGGAACCGGCGTGGCGAGCAATGTAATAAATGTAGGTGCCAGTGGCAATGCAGACAATGGTGGCTACACCGCATCTTTTAGCAACTACGGCAAAAAGAATGTAGATGTATTTGCACCCGGCGTTCAAATATATTCTACCATACCCGGCGGCAACACGTATGGCAACGCCAGTGGAACAAGCATGGCATGCCCGGTAGTAGCAGGCGTGGCTGCATTCATTTTGCAACACTACCCTAACCTTACACCGCAGCAATTAAAGCTAGCCATTGAAAAAACGGCGACAGCCCCCGGTGAAAAGGTAAATATTCCTGGAACGGATGATAAAGTGGAGTTAAGCGAAATATCTAAAACCGGTGGCATTATCAATGCATACGAAGCCGTGAAATATGCCAGCACTTTGGCTGAAACGCCTGTTAAAAAACAGCAGCTTCCTAAAACAACGATCAAAAAAAATAAAGTAGGATAAGATATTCCATTGCGAATTTTCTAACGGCCGTTCTGTAAAAGGAGCGGCTTTTTTTGCAGGAGTTTTTTTGGTGACCATACGCCGCATGGCATCATCCAAGCCGCTATTTGCGTGCCTGCTTTGCAAAGCCTTCGTAGCGCAGCTCCATTTAATGTACAAGCGATTTAATGCACACGCAGAGAAGATGCTTCGTGCCTCAGCATGACATTGCAGTAAACAAATTTCTACAAGGCCATGCTTGCCACCTTTACCGTCTTTTCGGTATCATCCGTCCATGCAAAAATTAATTTTTTTCCAGACCGGGTCATTTGAGGAAAACCACTTGACCGGGATTCGGAAGATGAAGCAATTTGGATGGATGTTTGTTTTGTTCCATCTGTGGCTACTTTTATTGCTTTGAGCACAGTGCCTTCCATCCAACTGACCATAGCTGTTTGTTCGTCCAGCATCACTACATCTACACGGCCAATCGGGTTGCCCTCATCTATACGGATGGGCTTTTTAAATGTTGCGCCTCCATCTTCAGAAAAAATAAGATTGACCTGCCCATTTTTTTCCGGCATAGAAAACCAGGCGATGGCAAGGTTGTTTCCTATCGCATCCACACGGGGACCATTAACGGGACAGCCTGCTATTTTCCATTGGTCCGGAAAAATTATTTGCGGTGCTGTCCATGCGCCATTTACAAAACGCACAATTGCCATATCCCGTATTTCGTCTTGGGAACGATCCCGGTACACAACCACAGGACCATTGGTGGTAATAGTTGCACTCGTTTGGCAACAATCACAAACACGGTTGTCCAGTTCCCATTCGTCTTTTTTATTTCCCTGTTTATCAACAATGGCACTCCGCAAACTCATTTGCCCATGATGGCCTTCATGGCCGCCTTTGCCTTCTTCC
>JBBSJJ010000066.1:0-23444 GCA_038257335.1 Chitinophagales bacterium
AATGACTGCTTTTACTAAATAAATCACTTAATATTTTATTACCACGGTAAACCAAACGAAGGTCATCTAAGTCTGTAAATTCTCTTTTTTGCATACGCAAATAAAAGAAAACTTAAAGAAATGTGTCCACACGATAGGATTAAATCGGGGTTTCCGTAAGGGCCGTGACGGTTCAATTCCGTTCCCGGGTACAAAAAATTATACACTCTATATTCTTCTGAATGGCTAATACGGATCGATCCTATTGCAGTTTGACTTAAAATACTTTGGTGAATTTCTGAATAAAAAAAAGCTACCCAAATTACCGGGTAGCTTTTAGAATTTTTTTTATAAACATTTTGAAGTTTACATTTTGCCCATCACATACATTTCACCTTTGGGTGTAGCATTACCACCAGCAGTCTCAAGGGTTACTGCAAAAGCCTGGACTTTTACTTTGCCAAAACCTTTCATTTTTTGTATACGAAACTTATTTTCATTTTTTGTAGTAATGATCAGGCCCGCATCTACCGGTTTACCATCTACAATGCCCCATAGTTGATACTGCATTCCTGTGGGAGCTTCTGGCAGGTTACTTGGATCAATATAAACTTCGCCGCTGTTTTTCATCCAGAATATTTTGGCAGCCGCATCGGGGGCTGCAGGCAATCCATCCAGCGAAACAGGTAGACTGTATTTATTTTGCACAACATCCATGTCTTTGCTCATTGCATCAAGTTGTTGATTGGATGCCAGCAATTGTTTTTGGGTTTGATCAAAAGCTATGTCTGCCTTTTGATATTTATCAAAGTAAACGAGGTTCAAAGCAACACTGCCCAATAACAGAAGCAAAGACGCCGCGGCAACATATTTCCATCGGGAGTTCATGCTTACAACGGGTGCAGCTAATGCGGCTACTGGTTTACCTGGAGCCTCTAAATTTTTCAGAACAATTTGTTTCAATTCCTGCGAAGGCTCAATGGCATGCGACATAATGTACATCTCCATTGTTTGTTCAATACCATCCAACTCTTCTTTTACTTCCGGATATTGCGCAGCCCACTCACGCACTTGTGCAGATTCTGTCTCCGATGCAATGCCGGTAGCATGCAATTCAAGTAAACCTGATGATATGATGTCTTTTATTTCCAATTATTTATCGTAACATTTTTCTTAATTCAATAATAGCAGCCCTCATCCTTGTCTTTACAGTTCCAAGTGGTATGCCCATTTCTTTTGAGATCTCTTCCTGTGTGTATCCGCCAAAATAGGCGAGGTCAATTATGAGTTTTTGTTCTGGCTTCAGAGCCGCAACCTGCTTGCGTAAACCCATCGTGTCAAACCTGTCAACTCCTACACTTAAATCCTTCAAACCACTTACGGAGTTTTCATCTTTAAAGATTTTTTGCTGTTTTTTATATCCTTTACTCCTGAGTGTGTCAATGGTAAGATTTCGGGTAATATTTACCATCCATGTAAATAACCTACCCTTGCTATCGTCGTATTGTTTGAAATTATTCCAGATTTTTAAGAAGGCTTCCTGCAGAATATCTTCAGCTAGTTGGGTATCTTCGATCATTCTGTGGATCACTCCATTAAGCGCTGCGGCATAGTTATCGTAGAGATACGAAAATGCGGCTTGATCCTGGTTTTTCAATCTTATCACCAGATCTTCTTCAGAATATGTTTGTAATTCGGGCAAAAAAATATAATATTAAAATTTGTGAATCGAAAATAGGGCATTTTTATCTTTAATGACTCAAATGATCTCTTACTTTTAATAAATGTTGCAAAAAATATCTCCCATATTACCAGCCATAAACATAGATTCAACAGAAATGTTTTACAAAAGCAAATTAAATTTTAAAACATTGAGGCAGGCAGGCTGGCTTGTTGTTTTTAATACTGACATTGAAATTCATTTTTATAAAACCACTGATAAATACCTCTGTGAGCAGACCTCTGTTTTTATTTTAGTAAACAACATCCAGGATATGTTTTCACAGCTTTCTGCACGGGATATTATTCAGCCGGAAGGGGGGCTAAAAAATAATCAATGGGGACACATGGAGTTCGAGGTAGTAGATAACAATGGCATCCGGCTGCGCTATGTAGAAAAAAACTTCATATGACAGCATCAATAAGGATCCGGGAAATAATATCAGAAGATAATAGCAGCCTGGCAAACATCATCAGGAAATCATTAGAAGAGTTTGGTGCGGCCAAACCTGGTACGGTTTATTTTGATGAAACTACAGATAACTTGTTTGACTTGTTTAAAACAAACAAGAGTGCCTACTTTGTTCTTCTTCGGGGAGATGAAGTAGTGGGCGGCGGCGGTTTTTATCCCACACTAAATCTGCCTGAGGATACTTGCGAGTTGGTAAAATTATACCTTTCAGGCCAAGCCAGGGGGCAGGGCCTGGGTAAAATGCTGATGCAAAAATGTGAGGCAGCTGCTTATGCTGCAGGGTATACTTATATGTACCTGGAAACGATGCCCGAACTTAGAATTGCAGTGCCTATGTATGAAAAAATGGGCTATCATTATTTAGATGCGCCGCTTGGTAACAGCGGCCATGGTGGCTGCGACGTCTGGATGGGTAAACAACTTACAGGTAGTAGAGATAACCTGCAACAACCTCCATAATAGATTGCGAGCATAGCCGGGAAGGCTAAGGATCGATCAATTCTACTTCATAAACGCCGCTAAAGAGATACCATTTCCCTGTGGCCAGTTCCTGGCATTTGTAGCGCTTGCGGATTTTTAAACCCTTTTTAAAAATGCGGTTGCCCTTAATTTTGAAAACGGTATTGTCCATAAGTTCTTCTACCATAAAATGCCCTGCTTTAGGAGGATCATATTGTTTTAAAACCCTTAGTAATTTTTCATCAGAACAACTGCTTGCAGCAGGGTTGTGCAGCGAACTGGCAAGTGTGAGCGCAATATCTTCGGGAAACAGATCTTTGGAAAGAAACTGCACCAATATTTTACCAAATTCGTTTTTCCACTCCTTGCCATGCGACTGTACCCTGTGCCCAAACCTTTCATAAGTAAACAAATGTGCGAGTTCATGGAGCAACGTTATGAGGAAGGAATATTTGTTGAGGTTTCCGTTTACGCTAATGCGGTGATTGACGCCCCCATGAGCATGCCGGTAATCTCCGAGTATAGAATGGCGTTGACGGGTAACCGTTAGTTGTACCTTATAATGTTGCAAATAATGCAATACATCCTCAAAGCTTCCTTCGGGTAAATATTGCTTTAACTCTATAAAGGGAACTTGCTGCTTAGGCATTTCTATTGTTATTAAGACGCATCAGGGTGGCAACCTCTACTGCAAGGTAAATGAGGTATAAGAACATGGAGATGAACACTGCCTTCTTATTATAATCCTTACCTACAAGCACTACATAACCCAATACTGCAATGGCACACACAAACATCTTGATCATCATACCGGCCATTACACTCCTGATAAACACATTTGGGTTGGAGTTTGTAAGCGCCTGTTTTTGATACAGGAATACAAGGATATTGATGAGGAGGAAAATGCCATTGGCAGCCAGGAGAACATTGGCATCCACTCCATAGTTAAGCAGTGTACTTTTTAGAGAAAATATTATTACCGTAAGAATGGCAAACAAACTTAATAACGGGAGTAGAAAACGGGCTGTTGGGCTCATGTGTAATTTTTAGCTGCTTTGTAGTTGCAGGCGCTTTAGTTCCTGCTACGAAGCAGCAAAGATAACTGCTGGCCGTAAAATGTTACGCATCAGCTTTGTTGTTCACAATTGGCAAAAAAAATGACCACGCAATGGTGGCCATCCCAATATTGTAAAAGCTGGGGTTATTCATTAACGGCCATCGGTAGTTCATGTTTCAGCTCTACTACATTGGCGCCCATGCGGCATTGTCCATTAAAACTAACAGAAGGTTCAATAAAAAGTTTGGTTGTGTGAATATCACCTTCTACCGACGCATTGCCTTTTAACACCAGCAGGCCTTCGCTAAAAATATTGCCGCATATGGTGCCGGAAACATCTGCTTCTTTGCAAAAAATATTGCCTTCCACCTGTCCGGATGGGCCAATAAGTACTTTTGCCTTGCCATAAACGTTCCCCTTGATTGTACCGTCCACCCTAATATCAGCATTGCTTGCAACGTCTCCTGTAACTACATTGCCGGCTCCAATAATACTGGCAGACGCAGATAGGGTTTCTTCATCGTTAGATTTGGATTTTTTTGTAAACATGATGGTAGCAGTTTTGGTTTGTAAACAATTTATACTTTTTATAACGTTCAATGAGGCAAATTATTTTTCAATCATCACTCGTTTCTATCTTTGGCAAGGAGAGCGCAGTGGTATCTAAGGTGGGAACCTTGCCCTGTAAAACCTTTTGCAGGTTATTAAAGTATTGTTGATGATATTTAAGTGCCTGATCCATAGAGTCCGTCCGAAATTTAAGGTCCCGGTATTCCTTTACTTGTTTCACACTGCCATATCCCACTCCGGGCAAATAATATTTTAAGGGCGTAAAAATAATAAGTGAAACGGTCAACCCTACTAATAAGACAAATAAGGTGCTAAAGGCAATGTAAACACTCATTCTATTTAGCCGGAATTTTACAACTTCCTCATATGTATCTTCATTCATTATCACAAGCCTATAATGACTTCTCAATCTTTGTAAAGTATTTGGAGGTTCAATTTTGGCCATGCCTGCATTGTTGATGAGCTTAAAATTAACGAACCCTGCTCAATCTAAAGAATATATGCAAATTAAATATTTGTAATGCCGGTCTTGCATTTTAACATTATCAAACCATGAAGCAGGTCTATAATACCCTTAAGCCTGTTATATTTGAACTTTGATTTGTAAAAAAAAGCCGATATTTAACCGCATAAATCACATAAATTTTCATGTTTAAAACGCCCCTATTTTTTGTATCCTCTTTTCTTATAATGGTGTGCTTTTTAATACAGCCGGTTATTGCCCAGCCTACATGGACAATAGACCCCTTAGGCAAAGAGAAGAAGCCAGTAGAGCATGAAGAAAAAAGACTTGCCTCCGAAAAAACGGGGGAGAAGAAGTTTACTAAGTTCCGGCGGGTAATTCAAAATACCACCACGCACTACAACTTTTACTATAATGCCAATAATAAATTAAACGCTGTTATTGAAAGGGCAAAAATGGCCCAAAAAGACGATTATGCGAAGTTGCTTTCGTTTTACCCCTATTCCATTGAAAACACTGCTTCTCAAAAAACAGAATTAGATTCTGTTATTTACAAATCTACAGCCGGCCTGTTATTGCACGATCTTAGAAGCGATTGGGTAGACAACATGTACTTGCTCATAGGAAAGTCCTATTACTACAGGGATGAATTAGACTCAGCAGCACTCACGTTTCAGTTTATCAATTACAATCTTTTCCCACGTAAAAAGCAAGAGGACGATAGCAGGGTGGTAGGTACCAATGATGCACCTGGCACAGGAAACCTTTCTATTGCCAACAAGGAGAACCGCAACATTCTTCAAAAAACATTTTCACTTCCACCCAGTCGCAACGATGCATTGGTATGGCTTGCCCGCACTTTTACTGCACAAGAAGAATTTGGTGATGCTGCCGGCCTCATTAATATTTTGAGAAACGATCAAAATTTACCCAAGAGGTTGAAAAGCGAATTGGAAGAAGTAACTGCCTATTGGTTTTTTGTACAAAATAATTACGACAGTGCTGCCAGCCACCTGGAACTGGCACTGGATAATGCTGATAACAAGCAGGACAAAAGCCGCTGGGAATTTTTACTGGCGCAACTCTTTGAGAAAAACAGGCAATTTGACAAAGCCTCCTCTTATTATCAAAAAGCCTCCGTGCACACTACCGATCTTATAATGGACATTCACGCAAGGCTGAACAACGCTAAAATGATGCGGGACGACAGGGATCCGAAACAGCTGGAATACAGCATTAGCAATTTGCTGAAGATGGCTAAAAAAGACCGGTTTGAAAGTTACCGGGATTATATTTATTATTCTACAGCACAACTCTCTCTGCAGCGCCCCGATACAACAGGCAGTATGCTTTACCTGAACAACGCTATTAAATACAACAACAACAATGGCGGCATTCGTAACAAGAGTTTTTACCAACTAGGTGAACTGGCTTACAGCATGGGCGATTACAAACATGCTCATGATTATTACGACAGCCTGCAACTTTCTGAAGAAGACGATTACGTGGACATGGTAGAATTAAACAGCCGCAAAGAAGCACTTACCAACCTGGTGTTGCGGATAGATGCCATTGCCAGGGAAGACAGCCTTCAGCGCATTGCTGCATTATCCCCTGGCGAGAGAGATGCCTTCGTAAAGAAATTGCTAAAGAAATTAAGGAAAGAAAAAGGATTAAAAGAAGAAGACAGAACCGAGGGGAGTACCCCCATTACTTTTGGCAACAACCGACCGGCAGATACAGACCTGTTTCAAACCAATGCAAAAGGTGAATGGTATTTTTACAACAACAACCTGCGATCTAAAGGGCTGTCAGATTTTGTTCGTAAGTGGGGCAAAAGAGCGAATACGGATAACTGGCGGCGCCAGGTTGCTGCCGCCACCACATCTGCCGCCAATGGTCCTGGGTTAGATCCCAATGTTCTTTCCCCCGGCCAGGATTCCGTCAAAACCTTAGCAGCGCTTAATTACGATGCCCTGATGGCAGACTTGCCGCTCTCGTCAGAAAAATTGGATACCAGCTATTCCATCATCGCACGCAACCTGCTGCAGCTTGCACAAGTATTTCAAAACGAACTGCAGGAGTATGGCATGGCCATCAACAAATACGAAGAATTTTTAATTCGCTTTCCGGCACATGCCAACGAGGCCGAAGCATACCTTGGCTTGTATTTTTCTTACGCTAAACTGAACAACGATGCCCGGGCTGCCTACTACAAAAACTTATTGGCCAGCAAGCATGCAGGGTCTTTGTCAGCAATGATGCTGCAGAACCCGTCTTTATTGCAGCCCAATGCAAAAAATGAAGAAGTGACTGCCCGTTACGCAGACATTTACAATTTGTTTATAGAAGGAAAATTTGCGGAAGCCATAGCGGTAAAGAAACAAGAGGATAGTGTTTACGGTACCAATTACTGGTCTCCACAGTTGCTTTACATAGAAGCAATGCATTTAATTAAAGAGCGCCAGGATAGTGCTGCTACTGCCGTGTTGCAAAGCCTGCAATCTCTTTACCCTGAATCTCCCTTGAGCGGCAAAGCTGCAACCCTTGCAGATGTGTTGAGCCGCAGAAACGAAATTGAGGGATACTTAACCAGCCTTGAAGTAGCGAGAGCGGAAGAAGAAAAAATTGTGATAGCAGATGATGCCCCCGTGCAAAAAACGGTCACTACCATTCCTACTGCTGTGGCGCCTGTTAAGGTAGCGCCTACTATCAAACCTCTTACGGCTAGGGATACCTCCGCAATTAAACCCGTAGCAGCCAATGCTTCTTTCAGCATTCAGCCAGAGTTAAAACATTATGTGGCCATGATGTTAGATAAGGTGGATGGCATGTATGTAAACGAAGCAAGGAATGCATTTACCCGGTTTAACAAAGAAAGTTCCCTCACTCAAAACATAGTGGTAGCAAAAGATACGGTAGATGCGCAACGGATGCTACTGCTCTTCTCTGCGTTTGAAGATGCGGAAGCGGCTTTAAAATATTTTGATAAAATAAAGAAAGCTGCACCCCGGGAAGTATCCTGGCTGCAGGCAAACAAATATTCATTCTTCATCATTTCGGAAAATAATTTGCAATTGCTAAAAACAAATAAAGACCTGGATGGTTACCGGCAATTGTTAAACAGCACGTTTGGCAACAAGTTCTAACTTTGTGCATCTGATCATGTTTTTCTAAAATAATTACAATACAATGAAGCGTTCTGTAAAAATATTATGGCGCCTGTTTTTTGGCGGGTTTGCTCTGGTTATTTTAATGATTCTCGGTGCCAATTTTGGCCTCTTTGGCAAAATGCCTTCTGTGCAGGAACTAGAAAATCCTGAGGCAGATCTTGCCAGTGAGATCATTAGTGCAGATGGCCTGCTCATGGGTAAATTTTACAGTGAAAACCGAAGCGAAATAAAGTACCAGGAAATTTCTCCCAATGCAATCAATGCGCTCATAGCCACGGAAGACGAAAGATTTTACGAGCACTCCGGTATTGATGCACAGGCGCTGGCAAGGGTTGCCTTTACGGCAGGCACACAAGGTGGCGGTAGTACTCTTACCCAGCAGTTGGCCAAAATGATGTTGGGGCAAGGTAGAGGCAACATATTAACAAGAAGCGTACAAAAATTAAAAGAATGGGTAGTGGCTGTAAAACTGGAACGCAACTTTACCAAAGAGGAGATCATTACGCTTTACCTTAACAGGGCACCTTGGGGGAATGTATATGGTATACGAAATGCAAGCCGCACTTATTTTCAAAAAGAACCAGCCGATTTAAAAATAGAAGAAGCAGCAGTTTTAATTGGCATGTTGAAAGGTTTTATTTATGAACCCATTCGTCATCCTAAAAATTCTATTGATAGAAGAAATACGGTGATCAACCAGATGGCGGTGGCGCAGCAAAAATTTATTACACCTGCCGAAGCAACAAAGCTAAAGGCAAAGCCACTCATCACAAATTACAAACCCATTGACGAAGTGCTGGGTATTGCGCCTTATTACAGAAGAGTTTTGTTAGATGTATTAAAAGACTGGTGTAACAAAAACAACAATCCCCGCACGGCAGAGCCTTACAATCTGTACAGAGACGGCTTAAAAATTTACACCACTATCGATTCCAGGATGCAACGTTATGCAGAAGAATCTGTAGAGAAACATATGCCCGTGTTGCAGAAAAAACTGGACAATTATTTTAAGATCCGCAAAAATTTATGGAAAGGCAGAGAAAATATTGTTGAGGCTGCTATGAAACAATCTGAACGATGGAAGCTCATGAAAGCAGACGGTGCCGATGAAGAAACCATACGCAAATCTTTTACAGTGCCCACAAAGATGAAAATATTTTCATGGTCAGGTAATGAAAAGCACGAAAGAGATTCTGTGATGACGCCCATCGATTCTATCAAATACCACAAGCAATTGCTACAGACTTCCTTTGTAGCAATGGATCCCAAAACAGGAGAAATAAAAGCCTGGGTTGGAGGCATCAGTTATAAGTGGTTCAAGTTTGATCATGTAACTGCACAGCGGCAGGTGGGGTCCACCTTTAAGCCCATAATTTATACACTTGCGGTTACAGATGCAGGTTACACACCCGAAACTCAGATTTCTGGTGCGCCACTTACCCTTGGAGGTAAAACCATCCATAAGGGTGGAGGTGGCACCATGGCTAACTGCCTGGCTTTTTCCCGCAACGTGGCTGCCTGGCATTTAATAGGTATGGTGGGCGTGAGCAGAACGGTTGAGTTCTCTAAACAAATTGGCATTACTGCCAACCTTCCTCCTTACTACTCTATTGCTTTGGGTACTGCCGATATTCCAATGGTGCAAATGCTGCAGGCTTACACGATGTTTCCCAACAAAGGCTACAATACATCGCCGGTGTATGTTACCAGGATAGAGGATAAAAATGGCAATCTTTTGCACGAATTTCCGGTGGCACAAAGCAAACAGGTTATTGGAGAAGCCGATGCCTTTACGATGGTAAAGATCATGCAGGGCGTAGTACAAATTGGTACCGCAAGAGGATTAAACTCCTACGATATACCCGTGCAAAAGGCTGGGAAAACCGGGACTACAGACAACAACACGGATGGCTGGTTTATAGGTTATACGCCTGAGTTATTAGCAGGGACCTGGGTGGGTGCCGGTGATCCTTTTATCCCAATTTATACGTCCAATGCCGGAGGGTCGGAAATGGCAGCACCTAAGTGGGGTATCTTTATGAGCAAAGTGTATGCAGATAAAAAAATACTCCTTACCCGGCAAAAGGAATTTGATGCCCCTGCCGAGTTAATGAATAATCCTATTTATGCCGACATTAATTTTGCCGACATAGTAAATAAAGGAGATAGCCTGGTTGAAGAAAATGGCAATGGTAATGCGGATGATTTTCTGCAGCCGGATATCTATGTTCCGCCAACGGTGGATACACAAAAGAAAGTAAAGCCGGCCGTGGAAAAGAAACCTGATGTAATAAAGCCGGATGAAAAAAAGCCCGATGATAAAAATGAGAATGGCACTTTGCCTAAAGCAACCATGAAGGCGCCGGTAACAGATAAGAAGAATTTACCTAAGCCAAAAAACGAGAACGACTATTAAAAAAAATGCAGCAATTTTTGCTGCATTTTTTTTTAGTAAGGCTCATCATTTCAAAAATTTTAAATGGCTCGTCTCAAAATAGAAAGTTTCACAC
The DNA here is from genome assembly GCA_038257335.1 of Chitinophagales bacterium. GTDB lineage: Bacteria > Bacteroidota > Bacteroidia > Chitinophagales > Chitinophagaceae > Ferruginibacter. The sequence continues at coordinate 10,403 of JBBSJJ010000066.1, forward strand.
AACGAAACAAAGGAGGGGAAAAAACAACGATTGATTATCCACCGAATTCATTGTGCACTTTGTATTTCTTTGTGGTCCTGGTGTGAAATGTCTTGACTTTTGAGACAGCCTCTTTTAATTGATCCCTTAGGTAAGAAATATTGGTAGTTACAAATCCAGCCAACATAAGTTGCCGTACATGAAGGCGTATAAATTTTTAATAACACCAAAAAAAAGTTATGAATAAGATCAGTAGATTTTTTGTGATGGCAATTCTTGCACTTACAACCAATGCAAGTTTTGCGCAAAAAGAAAAAACAGTTATGGTGGGTGGTGCAGCCATGTATCCTGGCAAAAACATTGTAGAAAATGCCGTAAACAGTAAAGACCACACAACCCTTGTAGCTGCTGTAACTGCGGCGGGCCTTGTAGAAACATTACAGAGTGCAGGTCCCTTTACAGTATTTGCTCCCACTAATGCAGCCTTCGATTTGTTGCCTGCAGGTACTGTTGCTAACCTGGTAAAACCAGAAAGCAAAGCAGCTCTTACCGGCATACTAACTTACCATGTAATAGCTGGTAAGTTCAATGCCAAGGATGTTGCTAAATTAATCAAGAAAGGAAAAGGGACTGCTACTTTGAAAACCGTATCAGGCGGTACTTTAACGGCTATGATGAAAGGAAAGAAATTAGCCTTGCAAGATCAAAGTGGGGGAGTTGCCTACGTAACTATCAGCGATGTAAATCAAAGCAATGGTGTGATACATGTAATTGATCATGTATTGCTTCCAAAAATGTAGTTAGTTTGATTTTATAAATGGTATAAGCCCGCTGCGAAAGAGTGGGCTTATTTTATGTTGGCATCTCTGCATTAGAAAAATATGCCTTTAATTACAACAACCTCAGCCAGGTAATAGCAAGAAGGAGTTAAGGGAATTTTAGTTCTATGCTTAAGGGAAACTGGGTCGTGTGTGCGGTGCGAAATGCCATCCTTAAATTTCGATGTTCTCGTGTGCCAACAGGAATATGCCCACGCAGAACCAACCACTTTTTAGAGCTTGTGAACTTTTTAAAGTGATAAAGAAATATTAGTTCAACAAGACTAAAATTGCTACTTCATTAGTTGAATTATTTCCTTTCTTTCATAACTGGTGCCAGCACCATCAATCTTAAATAATTGCCGTAAAGCACAGCTGGTTACCGTTCCTACTATTTTTTAGACGGTTGATGTTGGAACATGATTAAACGGTATTTTTATGTTTCCTCTCCCTGTATTTTAGATTGCAAAAAGCCAGGCGGAATATTTTTCACCACACAAATTTTACATGAACCAGTTATTTAAAAAAACTTGTCTTGTTTTTTCCCTTGCCTGCATGTCTGTTGCAGTGCAATCGCAAAACAAGCAGACGCCTGTACCTGCTCCTGCAGGCACACCGCCCCCCACCACACCGGCTGCACCCAAAGCTGCGCCGAAGCCTTACAAAGATGTTATTACAGACAAGGCCATTACCAACAGAGGATTGTTTACGATTCATAAAGTAGATGATAGGTATTTCCTGGAGCTTCCCATAAAATTGCTCAACCGGGATATCCTGGTACTGAACAGGGTTTCTAAATCTTCGGTAGATGCTCCCAAAGCTTTTAATGGGTATGCAGGCGATCAGATAGGCGACAATGTAATTCGCTTTGAGAGGGGGCCATCCAATAAAGTATTTATTAAAAACATTTCTTATAAAGTAAATCCCGATAGTACCAAGCAAATGTTTCGTTCTGTGCAAAACAGCAACATTCAACCCATTGCCCTTGCCTTTGACGTAAAAGCATACGCACCGGATAGTTTGGGTAAGGGAATTGTTATTGACATCACTGACAACATCCTTGCAGATAACGAAATTTTTGGTTTTGCAGTTGGCGCAAAACCCCAGTTCCAGGCTGGTGCTTTCCAGGCAGATAAATCTTATATATTATCTGTGAAGCCCTATCCAACCAATGTTGAAATTACAACAGTTAAAACCTTTTTAAAGGCTGCGGCACCTTCACCTTTTCCGGGGGCGCCTCCAGCCAGTCCTAGCCAGGCAACCATTACTTTAGAGATGAACAGCTCCATGGTTATTTTGCCCGAAGTGCCTATGAAGCCCCGCTTTGCAGACAGTCGGGTAGGTTATTTTTCTAATGGCTACACAGATTTTGATGCCAGAGAGCAAGGCGTAAAGAATATAGATATGATCACTCGCTGGAGGCTGGAACCGAAGCCCGGCGACATGGAAAAATACAAAAGAGGAGAGTTGGTAGAACCCGTTAAGCCTATCATTTATTACATAGACCCCACCACGCCAAAGAAGTGGGTGCCTTATCTTATTCAAGGCATCGACGACTGGCAGATAGCATTTGAGAAAGCTGGTTTCAAAAATGCCATCATGGGCAAAGAAGCACCCACCTGGCAGCAAGATAGTACCTGGAGTTTAGAAGATGCACGCAATAGCGCCATCATTTACAAACCCTCGGCAGTTCAAAATGCATACGGCCCCAGCACAACAGATCCTCGTAGTGGAGAAATAATAGAGAGTCATATTGGTTGGTTTCATAATGTAATGCAATTGCTACGCAACTGGTATTTCATACAGGCCTCACCGTTAGACCCTCGTGCAAGAAGAATGGTTTTTGAGGACGATCTCATGGGTCAACTCATTCGGTTTGTATCGTCGCACGAGGTGGGTCATACCCTTGGTCTGCCACACAACTTTGGATCTTCTGCCGGCGTACCGGTAGAAAACCTGCGCAACAAAGCCTGGGTAGAAGCCAACGGGCACACGCCAAGCATCATGGATTATGCACGTTTTAATTATGTGGCTCAACCAGAAGATAATATCAGCGCAGCCGGTATTTATCCCCGCATTGGCGAATACGATAAGTGGTCTATTGAGTGGGGATATAGATTGATACCTGAAGCAAAAACTGCAGAAGATGAGACCGTTATTTTAGACAAATGGATTGAAGCGAAAGCTGGCGATAGCCGGTATTATTATGGTCGCCAGGGGCAGCAAGATGATCCGAGAGACCAGAGTGAAAGCGTGGGCGACAATGCCATGAAAGCCTCTGCTTACGGTATTAAAAATTTGCAACGCATTGTACCTAACCTTACCACCTGGACCAAGCAAGCGAATGAAGATTATAGCGATCTGAACCAAATGTACGGAGAAGTGGTTACCCAGTTTCGCCGCTACATAGGCCACGTTACTTACAACTTTGGTGGTGTGTACGAAAACCTGAAGAAGAATTCGCAACAGGGTACTGTTTATGAATATGTAAGTCGTGAAACACAAAAAGAAGCTGCGGCATTTGTAAACAAGCAAGTGTTTACAACGCCTACCTGGCTCATCAACAAGGATATTTCTGGCAGAACCGGCAGCAATGCTGCTGTCACCATTTTGTCGCTGCAGGAAACTGCATTAACTAAAATGCTGAACACGGGCACTATGAACAAAATGCTCAATGCCGAAGCGTCCATTGGCACACAAGCTTACACCGTAAATGATTTGCTTACAGATTTGAAGCAAAGTATTTTTACGGAGTTAACATCCAAAAAGCCTGTGGATATTTACCGTAGAAATTTGCAGAAAGCTTATGTGGAAAGACTTGGCTTACTTATCAACCCCGCACCCACACCAGCAGGTGCTACTTTTTTCTTTGGCAATACAGCACCACAGGTTGATGTAAAGAAAACAGATATTCTTTCTTATTTGAAAGGCCACAGTCGTGAGTTGAAAGCCATGATTGATCTTGCGGCGCTCTCTTCAGCAGATAAAACAACTAAGTATCATTACCAGGATTTGGGAGACCGTATCAAAAAGATACTGGATCCAAAATCTTAATATTTCATCAAATAGTTCATAAAAAAAGCTGATCCAAAAAGATCAGCTTTTTTTATAAACTTTAATATAGAGTCAATTAACATTACAATACCTGCACAATTAAAAACTTAAGGTAGTGGGTGTTTTCCTGGCCTCTTATAATGGGATGATCGGCCGATTGGGCATTGAACTGAACCTGGCGTATTTTTCGCTTAGCGTCTTTGGCAGCCATTTGTATGATGTCTAAAAATAATTCTGGCTGCACCAGGTTGGTACAACTAGATGTTACTAAAAAGCCGCCGGGCTTCACCAACTTTATTCCACGTAAATTAATTTCTTTGTAACCGGCCACAGCCTTGTCTATAGTGCTTCGGCTCTTAGTAAACGATGGAGGATCAAGCATAACAACATCCCAGCGCTTTTCTTCTTTGCTCCAGGTTTTTAATACATCAAATGCATTCACACATTCAAAGCGGCAGGTTTCTTCAAGGCCGTTGAGGGCTGCATTTTTGTTACACATATCAATAGCGCTTTGCGAAATATCGAGCCCTAAAACAGACTTTGCACCAAAATGGGCAGCACTAATTTCAAAAGAGCCCGTATAGCAAAAAGCACCCAGCACATCTGCATCTTTTACAATGTGCTGTATAGCTCGCCTGTTATCTTGTTGGTCTAAAAAGTAGCCTGTCTTTTGGCCGTTGGCAACATCCACGTTGAACTTAATTCCATTTTCATGTATGATGATATTGGTGTCGAAAGGTTCAGATAAAAAACCTTTGTGTTGTTCCATTCCTTCTAGTTCTCTTACGGGTACATCATTGCGTTCATAAATTCCCTGAGGAGTAAAAAGCTGGTTCAAAGCTTTTACAATGGCAGGCTTCCACACATCGATGCCGAGCGCTAATGTTTGAATCACAAAATAATCGTTGAATTTATCGATGATCAATTGGGGCATATCATCTGCTTCTCCAAAAATGAGGCGACAGTTTTCTGCGTAACCAATTTTTTGCCTGTATTCCCAGGCATCCTTTATCCTGTTGTAAAAAAAATTATCATCGATGGTTTCATTTTTATTGCGGGTAAGTAACCGAACCGATATCTGGGATTGCGGGTTGTAGTAGCCCCTGCCAATAAATACCTTGTCAAACGTGTACACATCCACTATCTCTCCGGGTTGTGCATTGGTATCTTTTTCTTTGCCTGTATTTACCTCGTTGGCAAATATCCAGGGATGCCCGCTTTCTACACGACGACTTATATTTTTATTTAATACTATACTTTTCATGGCTGCAAAAATAGCTTATTAGAAATTAGGGATATGAACTGTTGTTTTGTTAAAAAGCGAACCCCTCATTTAACAACCCCGGCTTGTGGCTCTCTGATCTTCGTTAGTTTTTAAGGCAATACCGGAGTTGTAAAATACTTGGGCATCATCAAATGATTTTTTTGAAAGCCCTTGCCAGTAAGGCTTTGCTAAATAACATGTTCCCTTTGTGATGCCATTAAACAGTTGAGGTTGGTTTTTTTAAAGAAACAGAGCGCCTTACTTTTACATTATCAACCACGAAACAAAGCAAACCTTACTTTGTTTCTCACACACGCCGGAAGCCGACCGCTTCCAGTTTAACTTCGATCACTTGCCTGCTTCGTTTGCTGCCGTACCATTTTTAATTTAAACAACGAAGCATTATTCACTTAACAATTAATTTTTATGAAAACAACAATCAACAGTTTTAAAAGAATCATCATCACTATGGCAGCAATTTTTTCTCTGTCATTTACCACAGCCACTTTTGCTACGGAGGCGCCCAAAGACAGCAATGCTGTCGGACTTCATTTTGTAGGAAAAGTAGAGAACCAGCCCCTCTTTCGTTTGGTACTTAACAACGACCTCCAGGGTGAGTTTAGTGTAAGAGTAAAGGATGCCAATGGCGATGAAATTTTTTCTGAGAAACTTAAAGGTGCATCAATTGCAAGGATGTACCAATTAGACACGCAGAACGGAGATCTGATTTCCGGGACAACTTTTGAAGTAACGAACAAATCAAACAACAGCACAGTTGTTTACAAAATCAACAATGTTAGCAAAATGGTAGACAATTTTACCATAGCTAAGTTGTAATCTGGTAGTTTATTATTCTTTTAAAAATGCCTGTAGTGATTGATGCTACAGGTATTTTTGTTTGGTGTAAATTTAATTGCTGAACTGTTTGGGGTAAAAAAAATATTTGAAAAAAACTAGCTTTCTCTATCCTTTCTTTCTTTGCCGGGCTCGTCTATCTCCTTAAGATTTTTCTTAGGTTCCGGCAATGGGCCTCTTTTATATATGATAAGGCCATTTAAAAAATTACGCAATATTTGATCGCCGGCTTCTACATAACCCGGGTGGTCTTCATTTCTAAAAAGATCGCCAAGTGCACCCTTGGTAATTTTAAAGTCTACCAGTTCAAGTATTTTAATAATTTCACTATCGTGCAGGGAGAGTGCCACTCTCAATTTTTTAAGTATATCGTTGTTGCTTAACATAGCGGGATTTTTTGTAAAGGTTTAATTGCTAAATATAGTACAATTGATTGGAGCGAAATTAGGGCACTATTCTATATTTGTGTGATATATATAAAATATGAGACCCTACATTTTAGCAGAAACCAATTGGCAGGCATTGAAAGATGCGCAGTTTGAATTAGCCGTATTGCCTTGGGGAGCCACAGAAGCGCACAATTATCATCTGCCTTATGGTACCGATGTTTTTGAAGCCGAAGAGCTTGCGGCAGCCGCTGCAAAAATAGCCTGGCAAAAAGGAGCTAAACCAATTGTGTTGCCCTGTATTCCTTTCGGTGTAAATACCGGGCAGGCAGATATTTACCTGGACATCAACCTGAACCCAAGCACGCAATTTTTAATATTATGCGACATTGCAGAAACGCTCAACAGGCAGGGTTTGTACAAGCTTTTGATATTTAATGCTCATGGCGGCAACGATTTTAAAGCCATGGTAAGAGAGCTGGGTTTAAAATTTCCAAAAATGTTTTTCTCTGTGTGTTTCTGCTTTAACGCCGTAGATAGAAAGTTGTTTTTTGATGAACCCGGAGATCATGCCGATGAAATGGAAACAAGTTTGTTGTTGTACCTAAAGCCTGGCCTTGTATTGCCAAAAACCGAATGGGGGCGTGGCAAAGAAAAGAAAATTAAAATGGGAGCTTTTAAAGAAGGATGGGTGTGGGCAGAAAGAAAGTGGAGCCAGGTAAGCGAAGATACGGGTGTAGGAAATCCTGCCCTGGCAACCAAAGAAAAAGGAGAAGCGTTTTTTACCGCAGTTACCGAAAGAACAGGTGAATTATTTTACGATCTCTGCAAGGCAGATGTCGATGATTTGTATGCCTGATGAAGCCAAAAGGCCTTTACAGATATACCATAATTTGGGTAACCCGTAACAGCATCCTAACTATTCTCCCTTTAACAATACAACCTTACTGCGATCTGCTTTGTATACCTGGTCGTGAAATTTCACCAGGTCACTGTATTCCTTTGCCGGGAAGCGGCCGCTGTATTGCTCCAACACCCGGTAATAAGTAATTTTATCGTTTTCCACTTTTACAGAACTCAAGTACTTCCCAAATTTGCTTTCCAGCAGTACATCCTTTGGCAGGCTTTCAGCACTGTATCCGGCAGGTATTTTTATTTCTACAGAATCTATATCCCTGTAAGCATTTTTAACCAGGTAGTCATACTTGCGGGCTGTATCTGCTGGCATCTTGCTACTGGCACTACCAAATAAGTTGGCTGCTATAAATAAGCGTTTACCCGTAACGGTGGCATAGTTGGTAATGGATACTTGCAGACTTTCTGTAACCGAGGGTACCATGCCTTTCTGCTCTGTGTAATTGTTTTTCATTACCTGGTAAGTAGGCAGGTTAAACATCCTGTTTAGGTATTCTTCCCTTTCCTTGCTGCTTGCATTGTGCATTAAAGAGTGAGTGAACTCCTGCTGCAAGCCAGTATAACGGCTATGGATGTCCGCCATTAAATTACCCTCGTTATCCAAAGTGGCTTTTACCGCTCTTTCCTGCACATTGTCTTTGATTGTATAGACTGGTGTGTTTACAAGCTGGCCGCCATTCTCATCAATGAGGAGGGCTTTCCTGTTTCCGGTAAAACTACCGAGGTAGCCCGCTGACGCTGTTTGACTGGTGCACTCCAGCCAAAGCGTATCCTTTGCCAGGGGAACACAGGCAATAACATGATTGGCCTGCGAAAAAGAGAAATCGCCGATGAAGGGAGGCGGTGTGCTGCCTCCATAAATTTCAATATACTTTCCTTTTATACCCGCCTCTTTCAACAAGGCTATCATGTAGTTGGACAGTGCTTTGCAATCTCCATATTTTTTTTCTGCAACATAGGAAGCTTCAAAAGGCTGCCAGCCACCAATGCCGAGTTGTATGCTGATGTACCGGGTGTTCTTTTGCAAATAGTCATACAATACCAGCGATTTTCCCGGTCGTCTTTCAGTCCATCGGTAAGTTCGTGCACTTTCTTTTTTATTTCTGCAGGCAGTACATCCCGGTCTTTAACGAGTTGGTACATGAATTTACCGTAGCCTTCCCAGGTAGACATGTCACCCTCAAAGCCCTGCACTTCAAAAGCAGAGGGTGCAAAAAATACTACAGGCGTGAGCTCCGTGAATGGAGGAGCAGATGCTTCATACTTTTTTGCCACCATATTTTTCACCTCCCAAGTGTATGTTTTCACATCTCCTTTTTGGCTAATGACTGGCTCGTCCAAAAAATTCAGCTGTTTGAATCTCACGGTATAGTTTGCCGGTGCAATAACTGTAAAACGACTGCTCTGCACAGACATACCCGGCCTGCTTTGCGGTATCCAGCGTGGAAAACCTTGCGTGCCATTGTGGTCCGTCTCTTCTTCATACTCAACCGTAAAAGGATATTCAGCCGAGAAGAACTCATTTGATTTATACCTGCCATCAGATAGTAAGCTAAAGCCATCGTAAGCGCTGTAGTCTTTCCAATCGCCTTTCTTTGTATGTTTTAGTTGCTTGCCCCATTTGTCAAAAAGTTTACCGGAAAGGTTATTGATGCTGCTGAATTTATCGTAGTAAGATTGATAGCTTGCATAGTTTACAGCAGCTGAATTTAAAATGCTGTAAACATGTTTTTCCGAAATAGAAAACTTTGCAGGCGATTTGATCGTTAAAATATATTCTTCGCTTCGCTTTATTATGTCTGCTCCTTTTCTTAATGAATCGGGAATAAATAGCGATGAATAATCCTGGGCCTGCAAAAAAACGGGCAACAAAAAGGAAACGAGAGCTACGGAGAATATTTTCATCAGGGTATTTTTTTAAACACAATTTGTTCTGCTTCTTTTTTTACAATAAATGAATACATCTCTCTTAGTTGCCCGTAATCTTGATTTACAAAAGTTGCCCTGTTTAGGTACAACCTCCGCCTGAAACTGATTGTTTCTTTATCTGCGGAGATGATGTATTCAAACATGCCCTCATCTTCGTTAAACTTATACCTCACAGATTTTGGTAATTCATCTACCTTATAACCTTTAGGAATTTGCATGGTAAGGGTGTATATGTCATCAGAGGTAAAAGGCATTTCTACGGGGTACAATCTTTCTGCTGCGGTAAAAGGGTTTTTAGGGGTAGCTTCTGTGAGCATAGGATTAAAATACACTATATCATTTTCCCCAAATGAGGTAAACTTTAAATCTACTTTTAAGCCCACGGGGTCTTTCAAAGATTTTAATGAATCGATTTGAATATTACTCGTTTCAATTTCTTCAGGGTACTTATCTTTTATAGATTTCTTGAAATCTTCCTGCGAAGTGGTGGATAGTTTATTTCGTATTTGCAGTGATTCGAAAGATCCCAATCGCTGCGTGAATGTGCCTTGCAAACTTTCGTTGTCGTCATTGTAAATATATATGAAACTGTTACCACTCTCCTTTAACGAATCGGCCACAAAATATACCGGTGAGGCATTGGTTTTTGTTATTTCTCTTGCCTGCCCGTTATAAACCCTGGAAGGCAGCATGCCGAACGCAAGGTGGCGGCCGGTAGCATCCAGGTAATAGTCCCCATTTTCTAAAGATACTTTCGCCACTACATAGTTGTACCGATCCATTAACGGATAATATTCATGGGTGAAGCCATGGCTTCTCGTACTTAGAATTACGGGGTTTGCATTTATATTTTTGCTTTTTAGCATAGCAATCAACAGCATATTTATTTCTGCTATAGACCCATTTTTATTTTTAAAAACATCTTTTAAATTTTTTGTTTGAAAAATGCCGTAGTTATCGTTGTGCGTAAAATTATCCCGCACATATTCATAAATTTTTTGAGCTTTTTCCGTGTTAGTGCTGGCAGATTGCACTATTTTTTTTACATCATCATCCAACCAATTATTAGATCTGGAAATGGGAAGGCCAAACTGTTCGTCTTCCATTAAATTAGAAGCCACCTTCTCCCAGGAGTTCATGTAATTTTGAGGAATGCTGTTGGGATAAGCTACCTGGTTTAACTGGAACTCAATTTTAGAAACTGAATTGTTTACGGTGGTTGTATACGCTTCTTCCTTTAATGCAGGCACATTCTTCATCACCCAGTTGTGGTAGTCTATTCGTCCGTCTATGTTAAAGCTGTTCACCCCCGAAGTTACGTTTCCCCCCATACCGCCGCCCTCTCTTTCCACACGTTCTCTGAATGAAAAACTCGTGCGGGAACTTTTTACATCGTTAATTAAAAAAGCCTGGTATCCCTGTGAGAGAGTCACGTATTTAAAAAACTCAGGAATGGCAGCTTCATATTGGCTCCACAATACCGGGTATTCTCCCTGGAACGTCCAGGGCTGCAGGTTGGTGAAAAAAGGAGATCTTACTTCGTACGAGTATTCTATGATGCTGCCTTCTTTTACCGCCGGGAAAGTAAACTTTTTAATTACCCAGTTTTTGCTTCGTTTCTCACTGAAGATGGAAGATTTAGGAACTTTGGTTTCTACCACTTTGCCATTTTCTAAATTGTAAGTATAGGCGTCCAGTTCTTCCAGTTCTTCTTCTTTACCGTTATTCCCTATATAAAGAGGAACGCTAATAGTAGCAGCCTTAAAGCCATTTTTGTTAATGATTTTGATACGCTTCTTTTCTTTAAATAGTAAAGAGAAAGTCATTTCAGTTGCGTTAGCCACAAACCTCGAGCTTCCCACATCACCGATAATAACGGCACTGGTGCCAGAATCTACGAGGGCTGATTTTACGGTAAAGTCTTCGCTGGTTATTTTTCCAAACTTAAATTTTTCCTGGGCTAGTGCATTTGTTTGGATAATCAGGAGCGCCAGCAACAAGGCGGCAGATGGTAGTTTACGCATAAGGGTAGTTTTCGGTTAATTGTTTTTGGTAGGCTAAATATATATTTTATTCTGAACCAAAAAAATTAATTGTATTATCAAATTGATAATCTGCCCTAAAAATCAGCCGGTCTCAAATGGCAGGGCATTTAAAATCAAGACCGCCAAGAGTGACAAGGTGTAAAAAGAATTTGGTTGATAATCAATCGTTGTTTCTTTGCCTCCTTTGTTTAATGTATTAAACCTTTCTATTTTGAGACAACCTCATGAATGAAAGGTGCTGCATATGATTCAAAAAAATCATAATATCAATCATACATTTAGGTGAAGATTTTCAAATGATGAATCAAAAATTTAGTTAGTTTACAATGATTGTGATGCAGGTGAAAATCCCGAACATTCGGGACACCGGCGTGTGCTGGTTGCAGTGTGGGCTCGTGGAGAAATGGATGCAATTAGTACGATCTGATATCCACAGTTTAATAAATAAAATTCTTACATTGCTTCAGGCCCGTCCAAATTAAGTGCATTCCCGGGATTTTTTACCTGACCATTTGATTCTTTTTGCTTACAACGATATGGATGATTATTATGTCGTCTCCAATCATCAAGATGATCATGGCTCAATTTATTTTATTCGAAATGATTTGTATTACGAAGAGAATGGTGCCATGAAACTATTATCTAATGCCATATCAAAATTTATTGACGAATTAACCAATGAAGAATTAATTGAGATTGGTCTGGGATAAACCACAAGACTCAATGCATTAAATAAACAAAAACTGATTCTATGAAAAAATATGTACTTCTTGTTGTTTCTGCCAGTTTAACTACACCTCTCATAGCTCAAAAAATAAACCGGGAGAACCTGCAATACGCCAGCACACAAGGAATAAAAAGCGAAGGCAAACACCAGGTAGAAGCAACTGCATTTATGCTGAGAGTATTGAGAGGTGAAGGAATATTAGGTACTGCTATTTCGGATCTTGAAGAAAAAGTGGAGGCTGAAAACGATGAGGTTGCTAGCCGGAATACCAAGGCATTTGCAGACATCATCCTAAAAGGAGAGGTAATTATCGAATGTAAAAGTTGGGTACCAGGTGGTATTTCATTTAATAAATTTATACCTGGCGAAAGCGGAAGCTATCATCAGTTTAAAACTTATCTTGGGTCAAATGAAGTAACTACCCTCGCAAATCTTCAATATTGATTTGACGCTGAAAAAATTAAACTTAGTGGATATCCTGATGCAACGGTATTTGCTAAGTTAAAATTCCAGGAATTGTTTACAGCAAAAGCACAAGACCTATATAATTTTCTAGGATCAATAAAATTCAATAATTTATTTGGCGCAAAAACAGTCGAAATATTTTTATCAACAAAGGTTTCCGATTTAGATTCTCCTAATTCAATTTATAAAAGAAAATAATATTAATAATATTCTCCATGAATTTAAATTTGATGAAAAGAATCTATATGCTTGTAAAAAAGAAAGTGCAATAACTTCATATAAACTCAGTAATAAAGAAGAAAATTGTACTTACAGAACAACATCACTAATCTACAATTTAATACTTTTACATGATGTAGTTGTGGTTGATTAAGTAAACGATCCATTGATATATTAGCAAAAGCAACTGGTGATTTATGAATGAGTATTAACCTTGGACATCTTGCTATCAATTTTTGTTTAAGCGTATCCGTTCTACCAACCCCTTGTTTCCTATGATTTATTTGCGTAGTAATTTTGCGGCAGCAGCTCTTTGATTTTATTGATCGGGTGATCATTGATTTTAGAAAGCACTTCTGTAAACCATTGCAAGGGTTCTATGTTGT
>JBBSJJ010000067.1:0-22825 GCA_038257335.1 Chitinophagales bacterium
AAAACCCCTTTCATTTATTTGAAAGGGGTTTTTTGTTTTTGTAGCCGCTCCCTACGCCACAGTCTAAATGCTTATCAAGATCCTCAGTGCGATATTAATTAAATAATAAATTAGAATGCAATTCATGATAGTTTTAGCCCTGCAATTTCGTGAAAGCCGCAATTGAATGGTTTTAGCTATCTAAATTTCCCCCGAGGTGATCGCTTATTTATTTTAGTTTATTTCTAAAATTATCATGCGATTGCATCCTGATAATGTTCCCATTGGCATCCCTTTCAAAACGTAACTCTTCGCCGAGGCTATCATCTGCGGAAAGAACTCTTCTAAAAACATCTTTGCTAATATATTTGTACAGCTGCATACTTTTAGCAGGGTTTTCAGAAGGCACGCCAAAGGCTGCCAGCTTTCCCTTCCATGGCATCAGCATAGTTTCGCCACCCCAAATATAATTGTCGTAAGAGCCGCTGTACTCTAGTAGATTGATATTTTTGGCAGTTGAATCAGGTAATTCTTTTGCCTTGTAAAGTAGGTCAAAAATGGCATCTGCATATTTGTCAGGATCTGTGCCCCCCGCATTAATCATGACGGCTGTAGCCAGTTTAGCCTTGTTGTTCATCAGTAAGCTGGATCTGTAACCCGGGCAGGACCCACCATGGCCTACGTAGGTTTTGTCATTCATTTGTTCTACCACAAAACCCAGGCCCCAGGTGAGTTTCCCTTCTGGGTTCATCCATTGTACCCGCTGCATTTCTTTTAAGGTAGATGTTCTGAGAAGTTCTTTCTGCCCGCCTTTCAACACCCTGAATTGCCAGGAGGCAAAGCGGCCGAGGTCTATTACTGTAGAAGAATAACCCGCCGCGGCACCGATGCCATTTGCCTGGAAAAACGGCATCATTTTTCGGCTGCCATCCCGGTACAAAGCGCTATAGCCGGTTGACATTTTTCCTCTCCATAAATCTTTTGGCAGGTAAGGATGCGTATTGCTAAGCTGCAATGGTTGCAGAATATTTTTGGCTACATACTCTTCATAATCCATTTTGGCAACTGCGGTAACCGCTTCGCCCAGCAAACTCATGCCCAGGTTAGAATATTGAAATAAAGTAGAAGACGGGTAGAGGGTTTGCTGATTGCCTAGCTTTTCGTTCATCTCTTTTACGCTGGGAAAGTAAAACTCCGGGCCGCTCCAGTAAGGATAAGCAGCCTCCCGGGGCAGGCCCGAAGAGTGCGTAAGCAAACTTCGAATGGTAATTGGGACAGTTTCAGCATACTGTTGTTTTAAATTATAGCCTGGTAGTACTGCATTGATGGAGTCGTCCAGCCGTAGTTTTCCCTGCTCCCAAAGTTGCATAATGGCTACAGAAGTAAATAGTTTCGAGATGGAACAAATGCTAAAAATAGTCTCCGCCTGCATAGGTACATTCTTTTCTACATCAGCCATACCATAGCCCTTACTAAAAATTATATCCTGATCGTTTACCACTGATACAGCAATACCGGGGAGCTTGTCAAAGTCACGTTGTGCTTGCAGCCACAAATCAATAATGGCAAGAGCTTCCCTATAGTCGGTTTTACTCTGGCCTTGAGCTTGAAAATTTAGTAGCCCCGCTGCGAATAGAAATAATAAGAACTTCATGATGAACAGTTTGCTATTTAAAATTTTTATCTTTTCAAAACAAAGTAGTGTTTTAAAATTAAGTTTATGCAAAATGAAGGAGCGTTGTCTACAAAACACAGGCTTTGCCTCCTTTAAAATGGCTTTGCACGTATGGCTTCTCCCTTTCCTTATCATTTGATAAACAGTTTGCCGCCGGCTGAACTGCTAATATTTCAGCGGCCTCGGGCAATTATTAGACCACCGGAATTTTAAGCGTAACGGCTAAGTACCAGTTACGTTAAAATCCCACTTGTATAAGTTGGAGAAATCGGAGAAAAATTAAGGCGAAGGGCAATATTTTTTCAAAAGTTTTTTATAGAATATAAGTATCTGCTCATACCTTTTAAAAAAGGGACTATGTGTTGTACATAGTCCCTTTTTCTTCATTTTACGGCCGTGATGGAAATCTCTGGAGGCTTCTCTTCAGAGCCTAATTAACGGGAGAATCCTGGGCGGCTAGCTTATTGTCGTCATAAAACTTATCTCTGTGTTCTTTAAATTCTGCGAGCAGCGTACTAACTATCTCAATACCGGAATCTACTTCCCCATGCAAATCGGGAAGGTGCTGTTCAAGCAAAGGAATTCCGAGGTTGATGTTGTCTGCTTCTATCTGGGCTATTTTTTTTAACACCGAAGTTTGGCTGTTGTTTAGGTCTTCCAGCTCTCGTAGTATCTTATCCATTAAGTTTAATTCTTGCATTTTCTCCATAATAATCTTTTTAGAAATAATGTAAAACAAATACCATGCGGCAAAAGTAGCTCCTGATAAAATGTTGGTGGAATATTGTATGATCGTTGCTGACCACCGAACATAATGGCGGCATACCATCACAGCTCAATCTTATTTAAATTCAGCACCGTTTGATGGCCTCGCATTTTGGTGTATTTTTTGAATTCACACAATCGTATACAATTACACCGTATTTTCAAATGATCAAACACTAAATTTATTTATCATGAAATTGTCCTTTTATGCCAGTTTACTTTTTGCGTCAATGCTTGTAACCATTACCGCTACAGCTCAAAAGTATAAAACTGCGGCAGATACCAATAAGCTCAGCAAAGAATACCTGGAAGTAAGCCAGGACGTGGCATCTCTTACGCTAAAACTAAATGAAGCACAAAACGATTTGCCTGGTATTGTGGCCAGAGCAGGCAGTGCAGAAAATAAGGCACAAAGTGCAGCCGACAACAGCAGCAATCGTGCAGATAACGCTACAGGGGGAAGTGTAAATGATGCCCGCAAAGCAAAGAGAAGTGCTAAGACCGCTTACAAAAAAGCTAAAACCTCGCAGTCTGCAGACAACGACGTAAAAAAGCAGGAGAAAAAGATTGAACAGCTTAGCAAACAACTTGCCCGCAAACAAAAACGAATCGAAGAATTGAATGAAATGCGCACCATGATATACAGTAGGATGATGCCAGCGGGATGATAGTGGGGTTGCCAAGTTTTGATAGCAGCTATAAAAAAATATGGGGCCAGGATGAAAATCCAGCCCCGCTTTAAAATCCAATATCCTATGAAAAACCGATGCGAAATTAGGAATAACTTTTTACGGTTGAAAATAATTTAATAGCCCAAAAGGACTGAAATTAGGGCGGCATAATTAGCAACTCCAACTGTACCATTGTTTTGGTTGTTGTATTGCCAATTCTCTTGCTATGTAGAGATTTTTTAACGGTTAAACTGTCGTGAATAAATTATTTGTTAAATGCCGGTTCTTCGTTTTGCTTTCACATTTTTTAAAGGTCAATAGTTTCAAATTCAGCTCCCGGAAAAATAATTTGAAACCCTATGAAAAAATGTCTAATCATTGCCGGTTTTGTATGCCTGGCTCAAACAACGTTTGCTGCGGAAGAGAGGCCAGCTTCCATTATAGCAAAAGAATTGATATTCCCGGTTTCCGGCAAAGCCAATATTGGGGGTTATTGGGGCGATGCCCGGGATGCCGGTGGAAGAAAGCATGAAGGCATAGATATATTTGCTGTAAAAGGAACACCTGTGGTAGCAGTAACAGATGGGTATGTAGTAGAAGTTATAGAAGATGGAATTGGCGGTAAAAGCGTAACCATACAGTCCGACAATTATACATGGAGATCTTATTATGCTCACCTGGATGAACAAAAAGTGAGCAAGGGACAGCTGATAAAAAAGGGACAATTGATAGGCACGGTTGGCAATACCGGTAACGCAAAGACGACGCCACCCCATCTTCATTTCGGAATGTATGAATACAGCGGAGCCATAGACCCGTTGCCTTATGTAAAGACCTCGCCAAAGATCGCATCACCAGTTAGTGCAGGCCCCGTGGTATACAAAAGTAGTCGCTCTCCCAAGCCGGACACGGCTAAGAAAAATACAGGTAAGAAGAAAAAGATTTCACCCGAGATTAAAGCTGCTGCAGTAAATGTTTTGGCAAGTATTTTTTCGAGAAAGATCAGAAGACGCTAAGGAGCAATTACAGCTGGAGCCATAGAACTCCTACCCCCGCAAGTATTTTACGGTGAATTTAATTGCTGAATGGGAAGAACTGTAAGAAGCGTAGGTAATACTACCCCGAACTTCAAAAGAGCAGAATTATAAAAGCAGAAGCAATTACTTTAGTACAACCTGGTTACAACGTAATAAGTATTCCTAATAGAAATCCGGAAAGGCGTGCCGGTCACTTTTATTATTGCTTTTTTTCTTCGTCTGGCGGCATATCATCCATCATAGGTTTTATTGCATTCATGAAAGTAATCTTTTTGGCAGGATCAATTCTTTCGTCCGTAAAAAGCTTGCCGATCAAACGCAACATTTCTGCCCTTGGACCGCCTTCTGCTTTCTCTTCAAATTTTGTGGTGGTCATAGCGTTAAGCTCTCTTACTGTAGCTATAATGAATACAAGAAAAAGTACAATAACTACGCTCGTCAGAACAATGATGTCTGTATTGTTTTCCATGGTCTTTAGTTATTTTTTTTCATGTTGAAAAAGATAAGCAGCCCCATAATGGTAGGTGGCCACAATCCAATAAAGATGGCTCTGTCAGGGTCTTTTAGTATTACATAATAGTACTCCGATACAAAAATTAGCAGGACTACCATCACTACAATCAATATTTCTGAAGCCTTAAATTTCTTGAACATGGGGAAAGTTTTATTTTGAAATATTTTATGGGTATGGTTAATTTTCGTTGAACTTGATATTGCGGATACTATTGTACATGTCGTGCATGATTTGCATATGCGGGGCGGTGAGTACTGCAAGACCTAGAAAGAGGTATCCCACCATTGCGCTGCTGTTTATAAACATGAAGCCGGTAAAGCCAAACAAAGCGATGCCAGCAATGGCTATAGCACTATACAAAATAATATCCCTGGTAATGCTGTTTTGAGTATGGGAATTATTTCTCTTTAGGTAAGTAACAATGTTGTTCATGGATAATACAGAATGCCATACTACAAAGTAAAATGTAAAACCAAGCAGCATGGGCAGGTTAAAGAGAAGGAATAAGATTACAGCAAAGCGAATTAAGAATTGCCCTTTATCGCTTGCACCTGTATGGTTGTTTTGCAGAAAATAGATAAATGTTGAAGTAAAAAATAGTATCCCCGAAACGGAGATCACGTGGTAACGGTTTGCGTCTAGCCAGGTAATAAAAACTTCGTTTTCCTTACCGGCACTGAACATTTGAAACAAAGGTTTTACTTCTTCAAAATGGTGTAGCAGAATTACAGATAGAATGAGCAATCCGTAAAATATAACAAAGGCTTTGCCCGACAGGGTGTGGGTTTTAAACTGGTATAAATCTGTTTCTCCAAAATGGTAGGCTGCAAAAAGAATGAATAAAAGATTGCCTGCCAAAGGGAAAAACCAAAGGATAGCCGCAAATATAAATAGCCGTGAAACATACACTGCGAGAAAGCGAAATTTCGAGAATGATTTTTTGTTGCTATTCGCATTTTGTGTGGCTACGAGCAGATCCGCTGCACCATGCGGAACTCCTATAATGAGTATGCCTGTTAAAAATATCACGAACTGTGTGCTGCTGCTAAAGGGTACGATATACTCCTGTAACAACAACAAAGCACATCCTGCTAATAACAAAACGATCCTGAGCATACTATTTATTTTTGAGGATAAATTGTAAAAAATAAGAAGTGCAATACCTGGTGGTACTGCACTTCTTACAATCATTTAAGCGTGTGCGTTAGTTTCAGTTTTATCAGATTGCGCCAGTGCATAAATCACCAGCCCAAAACCAATTTTGTTGATGGCATCACCAATATTGTAAACAATATCCATGGAGAGACCTTCAAAAACTCTAACACCGAACAATCCGCCTGCGGTACCGGCGATGTACCCGATTGGGTAGATAGCCCAACCAACCAAAACGAACCAGCCTAAGCTTCTTACTGCTTTGGCAACAGCCGGTCCTGCATTACCCGCTAGTTTAGCTACTTCGCCAAACCATACAAGGTATACGATGTAGAAGTACGCCAGGCCGCTAATTAGTCCCCAGATCCAACTCTGCGTTTCGTTACCGTAAATGGCTTCGCCTATGTAGCCTGTTACCAGCATTACAAGCGATGCAAAAATGAGTTTCCATAACAGACCGGCTTTTCCACCAGCTTTTTTGGTAATGAGATAAAACTCTACGCACATAAGTGGCACAGTAAGGATCCAGTCTACATAACGGAAAAAAACCGGTGAGTCACCTGTGTCAAGGTTGTAACCCCGCATGTAGTAATAGTGTACGGCGGCAATAAAAGTAATAAGGCCGGAAACCAAAACAGATGTTCGCCACTTTTGCGGCACATTGTTTAGCTCAAAGAAAAAGAAAACACTGGCGGCCATCATGGCCATAGTGCCGACAAAAAATGTGAACGCCACGTAGTTGTCGTTCGGAATTGGGAGAACCCCCAGAAGTGTTTGGTGCATATGTATATGGTTTAGGTTACAAAAGAGTGGCTGTATTTACAGCTGGCATTGATTGGTTAGTTTTGTTCAAAGATTTCTTGTGAAGTCTAAACATCTGCTTTGTTAAAAAGTTTGAAAATTTCAAGAATATTTGAAAATTGAAGACATTTATTGACACATTTTTTGTTCTTGCTGACTTTTGTGTAATAGATATATTCACAAAACACAGTGAATAATAAACAATCTTGTGAATGCCGTGAACGATAAATTTTTAATTTGTGCAGAGTGAATTTTTCTTGTTAAATAAAATGCCGGAAGGTGATTGAAATGTTACACAAAATCCAGAAGTTGAAAGTTGCTCCTGGAGTCAAATCTTTTTACATATTGTATAAATAGAATAAGACGTGCACGATGGTGCCGGGCGATAAATTTTTTCAGTTGCTTGAATTCCTGAACCTGTAAAGAAACCGGATGCTAAAATTTGAGCTGGCAGTACCACAGCCTCCTGTCGTGTTGTTATCTTAAAATACCGTAGCATGCATTTCCGTTTCGTGGTTCCGACCCATGTGGTTTTTTGCATGGAGCGTGGCGATGTGCACATTGGAGTTATATGCCCTTTGCACCTTGTGCGTTACACGGCATATATCCTGGGTACTGTGTGCTCTTTTAATATAAATGCTTGCAACAATTGGTCAGATACAGTGTTTAGCCTGTAACGAACCAACAACCTTGTTGCTCTAATTATGGCAAACAATTGGTTAACCGTAACCCGAATGCAAACCCTGTTTATTCAACCACAAAAAGAAACGTCATATGGCATCAAAAACTTTTTTATCAGCCCGTTGGGAGTGGCTTTCCATGTTCAATTATGAAGTGGATGCTGCGATACTGGAGCCACATTTGGCACCTCATACGGAACTGGATTTATTTAACGGCAAAGCGATCGTGAGCGTAGTTGGTTTTATGTTTAACAATACTAAGGTGATGGGCATAAGGTGGCCGGGCTTTGTAAATTTCGAAGAAGTAAACTTGCGTTACTACATTAAATATTTTGATGGTAAAAATTGGAGAAGAGGTGTTGGTTTTATCTCGGAGATAGTACCCCAGTTTTTAGTGGCTGGCATGGCTAACTTTTGTTACAACGAACATTATAGTACCGCAAAGATGGGCCACAGCATCAGGCAGGCAAACGACCAGGTGGAAGTAGAATATAAATGGAAAAAGAAGGGGCAGCAATGGAACTCAATGCAGGTAAAGGCCGCTTCGGAACTGCAGGATATTGCACCCGGGTCTGAGGAAGAATTTATTTTTGAACATTATTACGGATACAATAAGCTGAACTACAGCACCGCTATAGAGTACAGTTTAGAACACCCACGCTGGCAGGTTTATCCTGTAAGAGATTACCAACTTAACTGTGATGTTGAAAAACTTTATGGTGCAGCCTTCGTTCCTTTTATTAAAAACGTAAAACCGGTTTCTGTATTTCTTGCCAAGGGTTCAGATGTGATGGTAAAGATGCCCAGGAAAATTTATAATTAGTTTTCAACCACTTTTTATAATAGGTAGAAAAGCTTCCTAACCCCATGAGGCTTTTATTGATGACCTTACAGGAAGTTTTAAAACTATTTATTTTCCAAAAAATCTGCTTAAGAAAATCAGCGCCAGTTGTAACAACGAATACAGGTTAATTAAAATTAGACCACTAAAGCGGTACTTTCTTTTTGTTTGGCTAATGCGCTTTTTGGTGTGTTGTTTTTTTATTTTGCAGCCAAAAAAGTTAACTCAAATGTAGTGCCTTCACCAGGTGTGCTGGCAACTGTTATTTTGCCTTTATGAGCATCCATTACGTTTTTACAAATCGTGAGGCCTATGCCGGTACCTTCGTAGGATGCTTTAGAATGCAACCTTTGAAAAGGCTCAAATATTTTTGGCAGGTAAGCGGTTTCTATTCCAATGCCATTGTCGCTGATCTGTATGATTACACGGTCTCCCTCCTGCCTGCCGGTAATTTGTATGACCGGCTTGCCGGAGTTAAACTTCAAAGCATTGCTTAAAATATTTAAGAAGAGCTGGGTGAGGTACACTTCGTGTCCGGATATTTTCGGCAATGCTGAATAATTGATGATAGCTTCTTTCTCTGCAATCTTTATCTCCAGGTCAGTAATGGCTCTTTGCAACGAAAGCTGAGGGTGTGCAGGGGTTAAAATTATTTCCTGCTGTATGGATGATAGCATCAGTATATCATCAATGAGTAGTTTCATACGTGCGGCCGCATTTGTTATCTTATCAATCTGTAGTAATGTATTGCTTTCAAATTTGGCGGTATTGGTTTCCTTCAGCATTCCTGCAAACACTGTTATTTTTCTTAATGGCTCTTGCAAATCGTGTGATGCCATGGAAGCGAACTCTTCCAGCCTTTGATTGGCGTTTTCAAGTTGCCGCTCCGCTGCAATTCTTCGTATAATTTCCTGCTCCAGCTCGATGCTTGTTTTTTGAGAAAAAGCGGCAGGTAAAATTTTAACCAAATGTATAACCGTTAGTATGCTGGCCAATGCTGTAGCAAATTTTACGAGTGCATTTAACCTGTACAAGGGCACCCAAAACATTAAGGCATCCATGAAATGTGTGGTTCCGCATAAAAGGATAAAGGCTGCAAAATAAAGATAGGTGTGGTTAAACTTGAGGGCATCCTTTTTTTTAGACAGATAATTAATAATGATTACGGGAATCAGGAAGTACGACAGCCAAATGAGTAAGTCGCTGATGATATATAACCAACCATGAAAATCTGACCATTTACCGCAGTGCCACCGCGGGGGCCAAGAGTCTGTACTAAACAATCCATAAAGAAACTCTTTAACTTGTTCCATAATATCAATAAGTTTTTTACAATTTAGCCACAGGAATGTTTTTATATAAACGAAATGAATTCAGCTTTTGAAAAGTCTGCCAAGAGAATTTGTTGCAGTTTTTTGCGCAGCGCTTCAAAGTCATTGGGTTTGGTGATAAAAAATCTTGCTCCCAACTCTTTTGCCATCTCGTTATCCTGCATAAGACTCGATGTGCTAAAAATTCCAACCGGCAAATGGCTAAGCATTTCTTCCTTTTTTATTTGCAGCAGAAAATCGAAACCGCTCATAATAGGCATGTTCAAATCAATGAAAATAATATCTGGTAATACATCGCTGTTTTTTAATTGCTGTAACCCAATTTTTCCGTTGATGGCTGTTTCGCAACGCAATGCCGGGTTTATAGATTCTAAGGCAACCTTAAATAAAAAATGGTCGTCTTCATCATCATCTATCAGGAATATTTTGTTCATGCCGTTGGTATATATATGATAAATGTAGAGCCGATCCCTGGCTGTCCTTCTGCCACAATAAAACCATTGTGGTTAGTCACAATTCGCTTTACGATGGCTAAGCCAATACCTGTACCGGAGTACTCGCTCCTGCCATGCAACCGCTGAAAAAGCTCGAAAATTTTAGTTTCATATTCTTTTTCAAAGCCTATCCCATTGTCTTCAATTTTTATTTGATGATATTCTTTTTGATTGTTTGCTAAAGCAATATCTATTTTTTCCCCCTCCACAATCGCTGCAGTAATTTTAATGTGCGGTTTTATTTCCGGGCGGCTGTATTTAACGGCATTGTCAATAATGTTTGTAAATAGCTGGGATAGTTGAATATGCAATGCATTGATTGTGGGCAGATTTTCATATTCAACCACAGCTTCTTTTTCGAGAATACTCAATTCAAGGTTGTCCCTGGATTCCTCTACAATAGCATTTAAATCGCATGGTTCAAAAATTAATTCGGCTTCGGAAGTGCGGGAAAAATCGAGCAGCGATACAATGAGGTTTTGCATCCGCTCGCTGGCTGCAACCATACGATTAAAATAATCCAGGGTCTTCTCCTTAAATGTTTCAGCTTGTAAGATGAGCTTGCTAAACGCTTGTATTTTGCGCAAGGGTTCCTGTAAATCGTGGCTGGCTACATAACTAAAGGAAGTGAGTTCTGCATTTGAAATTTCAAGTTCAACGTTTTTTGTTCTTAATTCTTCAGCTGCCTTTACATCTTTGCTTATGTCCTGTACCGTGCCTATTAGAATGCGGTTACCATCCCCTCCTGTAAAACTTCCGCTGGAGCGAAAGTGTTTTATTTTTCCTGTATTGCTAATTATTCTGTAAGGTGTTTCTACCAATGCGCCGGTTATGGTTGTTTCTTCCCCATTTTTTATTACCTGTTGCAAATCATCGGGGTGAATAAAAGATAAAAACTTTTCAAAAGAAGGTTCAAATTCATTTGGCTCACAATCTAACAACCTAAACAAATTGTCAGAATATTCTAATGAACCGGTTGCCGTATTCCATTTGTAACTTCCAAAGTTTGCAATTCTTTCTGCCGCTTCAAATGTTTGATTTTGTATTTGCAGTAATTCCCTTGCCGCTTCAATTTCCTTCTGACGCATTATTATATTGGTAACATCATTTGCCATGGCAACTGCTGCATAAACATTCCCTTCGCTATCTTTTAAAGGACTAATGTAGTTTTCAATATAGCGGCCGGTTATAGATGATTGGTAGGGTTCGTTGTATATATTATTTCCTTCCAGGGCACTTTTAAGTTGTGATTCTTCTTTACTGCCTTTGGATCGGGGCATTAATTCTAACAAGGTTTTACCAATAACATCTTCCCGTTTTTGGCCCATTAAAATTTCTGTTGCTTTGTTTATGGTAACAACCTTTAAATCTTTTCCATAAACCGCAATACATTCTTTGCTGGTTTCTAAAACAGTTTCAACAAAACTTTTTCTTTCTTGTAATTCAGCGGTTCTTTCTTTTACTTTAAATTCCAGTTCCTGGGTAAAAGCTTTTTGCTCCGTAATATCTGTACATGTTCCCATCCAACCTATAATTTTCCCTTCGCTGTCCTTTTGCGCAATGCTACGGCACAAATGCCAACGGACAGATCCATCATGGCGCCTGATGCGTTTTTCAGCTGTTAAGTCGTCTCCGGTTGCAAGTGTATGATGCCATTTTCTTACATCGTCTTGCAGATCTTCCTGGAAAATAGTTTGCTGCCACCCATCTCCTTCTAGATCTTCGGTTGATAAGCCTGTATAATCGAGTGTATGTTTATTGAAGAAATTTCTATTTCCATCAGCTGTGGCTGTCCAAATCATATGAGGAACAGTTTCTGATAGTACCCTAAATTTTGCTTCGCTTTCTATTAATTTTGCCTCTGCCTCTTTCTGTTCGGTAATATCCAAACTAATGCCGGTGAGCGTTTGCGCTTCTCCGTCATCATTATAATAGTATTTACCAAGCGAACGCATGTAACGGAGGGCGCCATCATTTTGCCTTTTTATATAATACTCCGCCTGGTACACGGTATGGTTAACTCTGGCCTCTTCGGTTTTTGCAAAAGCTTTTTCTTTATCCTCAGGTAAAATAACTTTGTGCCAGTCTTCATAAGTAAGATCCGTACGATGTTCATCATACCCCCACATTTTTTTATGCAGGTTACTCCATTCTAATTCTTGTGTTTGCACAGTGAATAACCAGGTACCAACATTAGCAGAGTCGGTAGCAAGTTTTAAATAGGATGCCATTTGCCTTATGGCAGTTTCGCTTTCTTCAACCTGTTTGCGGGCTTCAACCTGTTGTGTAACATGCACGGCATGCGACAATAATCTTTCCGTATTTCCTTTTTCGCCCATTAACGGCTGCACTACAAAATTATAATAGCCCAAAACCAATTGGTCATTTTTTTCACTGTGCAATTCAATAGGAAGTTCATTGGCGATGAATGGTTCCCCTGTTACAAAAACATTATCGAGCATTGCTATCAGGCCTTGTTGTTCTACTTCAGGAAAAAGCTCTTGAACTGTTTTGCCACTGGTTATTTTTCTACCAACTATTCTTTCGTATTCAGTATTTGCAAACTCATAAATATGCGTATTGCCTTTTAAAATTGCAATCCCTGCCGGAGCATTCATAAAGGAATTGTAAAGCACCATACGCTCGTTGGCTAAACGTTGTTCGCTTTCTTTTAACATCTGCCGGGCATCCATTTCTTTGGTAACATCTTGCAGCGTTCCATTAAAACGGTAAGCAATACCTTGCTCATTAAAAGAGGCCCGGCCTTTTGCCTGAACGATTCTTTCAGCTTTTGTTTGTGGATGAATGATGCTGTAAATACTTTCGTAATGCCCGCCCGAAGAAAATTGTAAGGCCGTTTGTATAGCGGCTGTTACCCTGTTCCTGTCCTCTTCTGCAATTACTGCCAGGGCAAGCGGCAGTTCTATCTCTTCGTGCGGCTTTAACCCAAACCATTCTTTTAAACGGGCGTTGCCCCTAAATTTATTGGTTGCAGGGTTCAAATCCCAGGTACCTAATTCAGCTGCGTCAATAGCAAATTGTAATTCCTGTACCCTTTCTTTGAGTGCTTTTGCTGCATTTACTTTTTCGGTAGTTTCAATAACGGTAACCAGTACACCACCTACTTCACCATCTTCTAACCGGATAGGACTGTAAGAGAAATCAAAAACACAATCTTCTAAAAATCCATTCCTGTCTAATTGTAAATTAAAGTCGGGAAAGCCAACTGGTATGCCCTGCATTACTCCCTCAAACATGGGGCCGATGGTATGCCATATTTCTGCAAAAGTTTTGCTTGTACTGATGCCCAGTGCCTGCGGGTGTTTTGTGGTGCCAAGAATAGGACGGTAGCCGTCATTGTACATTTGAATGTATTCTTTACCCCAGGCTATATACATACCAAAAGGCGTATCGAGCATCATACGCACTGCGGTACGCAAACTTTGCGGCCATGTATCAGGGCTGCCTATAGCAGTTTTTGACCAATCGAATGAACGGATAAGCGTTCCCATTTCGCCGCCGCCGCTAAGAAACGCAGGTATTGATGTTACTTTTGTATCCATGATTAATTCCTTATTGTTGTGAGCATTCACGAAGCCCTTCTAAGAGTAAAAGTATAGTCTCTTATTTAAAATATGGTTTGAGTTTAAAATTAAATAAATCTGGTAGTTTTTTAATTTTGTTTCAACTGAATTGTATAGAACTTTCCGCTAATATGCTGTCCGAAATATTTAATAAGTAGTTTAAACTTTATGGTAGAAATAACCCCCTAACTTTAGACTATTTTCGAAAAGCCGGTTTTTAATTAAAGTACTGTTTACACTACTTACCACCAACAATAAGGAGCGTATTATTTAAAATTTGCAGCATAGCCGTATTTTTGACCACGCAGGCCTGTATATATCAATTTTACGCTCTGGTTGCCGTAACATGCCGCTTAAAAAACATTTCTAACATGCCCCAAACTCATTTGTCTAATCTCTTACTGCAGCAAAGCAAAGACCTTATTTGGATAATTAACCCAAACTTCGAATTGGTTTATGGTAATAGTAGTTATCTAAGCTTTGTGAAAATGGTTACAGGGCATGATCAAAAGCTAACAGAATCTGCATTTGTAGAAAACTTTGGTGAGGTCTATATTAAAAAATGGAAATCCTATTGTACAAGGGCACTCACAGGGGAATCGTTTGAAATTGAAGAGCATTATTATCATCCGGAAACAAAAGAAATTCATTACGTTCAAATTACTTTAGAGCCTTTAACCGGGGAGGATAACAAAATTGTTGCCGTAGCCTGCCAGTCAAAAGATATTACACGTATATTAAAGCAAAGATCTGAAGCCAATCAAATGATGGATTCTTCCTTAGATGTTTTTTGTACTATCAATGAACAGGGCAATTTTGTGTTTGTGAGTGCTGCGGCTGTCAATCATTGGGGATATTTACCCCAAGAATTAATTGGCAAACCTTACAAGGATTTGATCCTGGAAGAAGATATCCCAAAGACAGCGGGAATAGCTGCTGCTATTCTCAGTGGTCAGGAGATCAAATCCTTCGTTAATCGTTACAAGAAAAAAGATGGAAGTATTGCCTACAATTTATGGTCAGTAAGATGGGATCCTACCTCCAAACTAATGTATGCGGTAGCAAGAGATGCCAAAGAAATGATTGAAGAGGAAGAAAAAAATCAGCAAAGCGAGGAACGTTTTAAAGCGTTGGTTCAGGAAGGTTCTGACCTGATAGGAATTTTAGATGCTGAAGGCAATTATAAATATGTGAGCCCTACCAGCACTGTTGTGCTGGGGATTGCGCCGGAAGAATTTATTGGCAGAAATGCATTTGAATTCATTCACCCCGAGGATGTAGAAAGAACCTTAGGCAGTTTACAAAAAATAGCCATCGAAAACAGGGTGATGGTAGAACCTTTTCGTTTTCAAAACCATAAAAAGGAATGGAGATGGATTGAAACGGTGTTGACTAATATGTTGGACAATCCTGCAGTGAACGGTATTGTAGCCAATTCCAGGGACATCACAGAAAAGATTGCGGAAAAACACGCATTGAAACTTCTTGAAAGTGTGATCACGAACACAAATGACGCCATTTTAATTACCGAAGCGGAACCATTTGACGAACCAGGCCCCAGGATCATTTATGTGAATGAGGCTTTTACAAAAATGACGGGTTATGCGGCAGCCGAAGTCATCGGTAAATCACCCAGGATGCTGCAAGGGGCTAACTCTAACAAAGAAGAACTTGCAAAACTGGGTCGTGCACTCAGAAATTGGGAACCCTATGAAATAACCACCATCAACTATAAAAAAAGCGGCGAGGAATTCTGGACAAACTTCACAGTGACTCCCGTGGCAGATGAAAAAGGCTGGTACACGCACTGGATTGCGATAGAGCGGGATGTAACCGAGCAAAAGATCAAAGAACTTGAAAACGAACTATTAGCACAAATCAGCGTAAATTTTAACGTAGAAAATGATTATGCAACTGCTTCAAAAGAGTTATGTAAATCGGTAAGCATATACGGAAAATTTGACTGGGTTGAAGTATGGATTGCCAACCTTGAAAAAAGCCAAATGCAATTGTTCAGCCATTATGTACCGGCACCTGATGATGAAAAATTTTATGACTATAGTCCCGATGCTAATGCAATGCAACTATCTAAAGGTTTGGCGGGCAATGTATGGGCCGCACGGACTCAGCTTCTCTGGAATGATATTGAAAACCACCAGGATTTTTTAAGAAGAGATGCCGCAAAAAAAATAGGGTTAAAATCTGTGTTGGGCATCCCTTTAATCTTTAACGATGAAGTGGTTGCTGTTCTTAAGATTGGCACAAAGCATGACGCAGACTATTTAAAAAAATATGGGCCAATATTTAAAAAGTTAGAGAGATTTATTGGTTCTGAACTTAGAAGAAAAAAACTGGAAAATGACTTAAGTCATCTGTTCAATACTATTCCGGATATACTTTGCTTATTAGATTTTGAGGGAAGATTTCTAAAGATGAATAAATCTGGTTGTGAGTTGATGGGCTACAAAGAAGAAGCTATTCTTTACCATAGGTTTGAAGAATTTGCTCACCTGCAGGATAAAGGTATTTTGACCAGTGAGGTTATGCAATTTAAAGAGGAGCAAACTACCTTTGAATTTGAAAGCCGCTTCATTACTAAAGGCGGCGAAATTGTTTGGTTAAGTTGGCATTGTAACGTTGCTTCCAATGAAGGTCTCATCTATGCTACCGCAAATAACATAACCGAAGAAAAGAAATTAAGGGAATTGAATCGCCAGGCTGGCAGACTGGCTAAAATTGGAAGTTGGGAAGTGGATCTTGTGAATCAAAGCGTATTCTGGTCAGACGAGGTTCATCATTTGCATGAAACAGACCCAGAATCTTTTCTACCCAATTTGGAAACGGGCATCAATTTTTACCGGGAAGATTATCAACAACTGGTGAAGGAAAAAGTTGAAAAATGTGTTGCTACCGGGGAGCCATTTGATTTTGAAGCGGTGTTAGTAACTGCTACAAAAAAGGAACTGTGGGTACGTGTAATTGGAAATGGTGAATTTGCTGATGGCAAGTGCAAGCGCATTTACGGTAGTTTTCAGGATATAAACTCACTTAAAGAATCGGAAAACAGGCTTTTATCTCTTTCAGAAAATATACCAGGAGTAGTCTACCAATATATTATGTATCCTGATGGAACCGATTCTATGCACCATATCTCCGGAATGGTCAAACAATTGTGGGGTTATACAACGGATGAAGTAATGGGAAATATAAACCTGTTATGGGATCAAATAAAATTGGGTGGCGACATTGAAGCGGTTAAGGCTAGTATACTTAAATCTATCCAAACAAAATCAA
The DNA here is from genome assembly GCA_038257335.1 of Chitinophagales bacterium. GTDB lineage: Bacteria > Bacteroidota > Bacteroidia > Chitinophagales > Chitinophagaceae > Ferruginibacter. Next base: position 16,819 of record JBBSJJ010000067.1, read on the forward strand.
AGTGGACATGTCGCTTTAAAATGGTTATGCCAACTGGCGAACTTAAGACACATTTAGGTAATGGAAGCCCTACTTTTTTGGCAGATGGCAGCATAGTATTCAACGTAATTATACTTGATATTACACAGGAGGCAAAAAACGAGGCCTTACTTTCTCAAGCCAGCCAATTGGCCCGTATAGGCAGTTGGGAAATGGACTTGATAAACCAGGAAGGAGAAAGCATGTACTGGTCTCCCATGTTATTTGACATAGTAGAAGTAGACGAGAGCTACAATCCTACATTAACTGGCTGCATAGAATTTCATATTGGAGAAAGCAAAGAGCGAATACAAAAAGCATTGGATCTTTTAATAAAGGACGGTGTTGAGTTTGATGAACAGATATTACTGCTAACCGCTAAAGGAAACGAGCGATGGAGCCGGGCCATTGGTAAAAGCGAAATAGTAAATAACAAACGTACCAAAATTTATGGTAGTTACCAGGATATACATTTTGCAAAATCACTTGAACTAAGAATAAGCGAAATATTGGGAAGTATTTCCGATGCATTTTATGCATTGGACAAAGACTGGACATTTACTTACATCAACAAAGAGGCAGAACGCTTATTACAATCCAGTGAAAAAGAAGTAATCGGTAAAAATAAGTGGGAGCTCTTCCCATCTACTGTTGGCACCAGGCTGTATGAAATGTATCATAAAATAACTCAAACATTGGTGCCCGAAACTTTTGAATACCTGTATCCCGCTGATGAAAAATGGTATGAAGTAAGTGCCTACCCATCTGCAGGGGGATTGTCTGTTTACTTTAAAAATATTGATGAGCGAAAGGTGGCGGCTGAAAAACTCCAAAAAGCATTTGAAGAAAAAAACAAAATTTTAGAAAGTATTGGAGATGCATTTTTTGCAGTTGATAACCATTGGATAGTCACTTATTGGAACAAAGAAGCAGAGCTGGTGTTGGGCAGAAAAAAAGAGCAGATAGTAGGCAAACATCTGTGGGAAGAATTTACAGACGCAATGGATACAGACTTTTACCGTCAATATTATAAAGCGGTGGAAACAAGACAAGCAATCAACTTTGAAGCGTATTACGCCACTTTGAATAAATGGATTGAAGTTTCAGCCTACCCTGCAGAGGAAGGGTTGTCGGTGTATTTTAAAGATGTAACGTTGAGAAAAGAAGCTGAAGTGCAATTGCACCAGGCAAATGAACGATTTGAAAAAGTAACCGAAGCCACCAACGATGCCGTTTGGGATTGGGATATCGTCAACCAAACCTTTTACCGCTCTAAGGCGATTGAAAGATTTCTTGGAAAACATGCCTCCACATCATTTAAAGAGAACGATTTCTGGAAAGAACATTTTCATCCGGAAGATCTTTCCAACATTCAGGATAGTATTCAAGTAGCAATTGCCAACCCCTTAACTACCCGCTGGGAGCTAGAATACCGGGTTTTTAATGAAAACGGAAAAACACTTTATGTAATAGACAGGGGAGTAATCATCAGAAATAGTGTAGGAAAGGCCATTCGTATGGTAGGCGCTATGACTAATATTTCGGAGCAAAAGCAGATGACCGTAGAATTAAGTGAGCTTAACCAATCGCTTCAACAGCATGCATTGGAGCTTGAACGATCTAATGAAGAATTGGAGCAATTTGCATTTGTTGCCTCTCACGATTTGCAAGAACCATTGAGAATGATATCCAGTTTTATGGATCTCTTACAGCGAAAGTATGGAGATCTACTAGACGAAAAAGGGCACCAGTATATTCATTTTGCTACAGATGGTGCCAAAAGGATGAAGCAGATCATTCTTGATCTGCTAGAGTATTCCAGGGCAAGCAGACCAACAGAAGGAAAAGAGGAAGTAGATTTGAACGAGGTACTTTCTGAATTTAAGTTGTTAAGGAGAAAACTCATTGCAAAGAAAAAAGCTACCATTACATCTCAAACGCTTCCAGCACTGAACACTTATAAGGCAGCCGTCACCCAGGTTTTTCATTGCTTGCTGGACAATGCAATCAAGTACGCTAAAGCAGGTACTGCACCGATAGTTCAGATTGACGTTGCAGAAAACGAACAAGAATGGAAATTTTCTATCAAGGACAATGGTATAGGAATAGATCCTGAATTCTATGATAAAATATTTGCCATGTTTCAAAGGCTGCACAACAAGGATGAATATGATGGAACAGGAATAGGTCTATCTATAGCCAAAAGACATGTTGAATTTTTAGGGGGACGGATATGGCTGGAGTCTGCCCCTGGAGAAGGCACTGTATTTTATTTCACTATACCAATAATCAAAAATTAAGATGGATAATCAAAAAATGAAACTCGCTCATATATTATTGGTGGAAGATAATGAAGGGGATATTTTGCTCACGCTGGATGCTTTTGAAGAGTACAAAATGAAAATAGAAATCAGCGTGGCAAAAAACGGCAGGGAAGCACTTGACTTCTTATTTAAAAGAGGCGTATTTGCCGATGTAAAAAAGCCCGACCTGATACTGTTAGACATTAACCTTCCCATCTATAGTGGTCATGAGGTTTTGAGGCAGATCAAGGCCCATATAGAAACTAAAAGAATACCGGTAATAATGCTCACTACCTCCTCTAGTCAAAAAGACATAAGCGAAGCCTACGAAAACCACTGCAATAGTTATGTAAAAAAACCACTCGAAATAAGTGAGTTTTTAAGTGCAGTATTAAAAATTAAGGAATTTTGGTTGGAACTAACAACGTTGTCAAAATAATAACCAAATGCTTTTAGTTTTAACAACCTCTTGCTAACATTACAAAATTAGTTACGAAAGAACGGCTTGCACTAATTGTGGAAGCAGGAAACATTTAATATGCAAGGGAGTCATGGGGAAAGAACATCTTCCTCATCCTGAACCTGCCGAATAATAACGATCTGTAAACAGTTTATAAATAACATCTCCGATAAATTGCTTATCGCTAGTAAAAAGTGGACGATGTTCTGTAATGCTTCTTCGAAAATTAATACATTCCAAACCTAATAATTATGATAGCTTTATAAGCATGAGTAAGCTCCCCACCATTAAAGAAATTGCCCGTAAATTAAATGTTTCAGTGTCCACAGTTTCCAGGGCATTGCAGGATAATAAACGAATTGGGCTTAGAACCAGGACGAGGGTACAGGAACTTGCAAAGGAGTTGGGATACGAACCCAACGCTAAAGCTATATTTTTTAAGCAAAACAAATCTTATGTAATTGGCGTGATACTGCCCTATATAAGAGAAGAGTTCTTTTCCCAGGCTATCAGTGGTATCGAAGCCGCTGCCACCGAAAATAAACACACCATATTGTTTGCGCAAAGTTATGACGACGTTGAAAAAGAAAAAGCGGCGGTAGATGCCATGAAACGGCAAAGAGTAGATGGCCTCATTATTTCTTTATCGAAAGATACCAACAAGTATGAACATTTACTCTCGCTTGATGCATTTCAAATACCGGTCGTTTATTTTGATCGGGTACCTTCCATCAACAACATCAATAAAGTTTATTGCAATTTATATAAGTCAACCATAGAAATGGTGAGTTGGCTGTTTAACAAAGGATACAGAAGGATAGCTTTTATAAACGGCCCCGATAAATTAAAGAAATGTCTACACCAATGTTGGCTGTTTTTTGCTTTTTCCAGGTAAGGTTAGGGTTAGATTTTTGTGAAGGTGCTGCACCCGGCTGCCCGGCGTAGCTGGAACTAGTAGATAAGGTGTACAAACCCAATGCTGCGTAATCACCAATTTCTGCATTGCCGGTAGTACCATAGCTTGCACGAATTTTTAGAAAACTAATGGGCTTTATGCCCTGCATAAAATTCTCTGATGTTAGTATCCAGGAAGCACCAAACTGGTAAAAGCTTGCAGCAGAATTGTTGTTGCCAAACCTTGACGAACGATCACGAACAAAAGAAGCAACTGCAAAATATTTATTATCGAAATTATAATCTGCCTGGGCCAGGTATTTATGAAAACTGTAGTCGTTTCTACCTCCTCCGGGCACCGTAATTACATCTGTTGCAGTGGAAGCAAATGGCCTTCCAGCAGCAATAATAAAAGCAGTATTTGATTACAATTTTATTTTAGATGAATACGAAGCCATCAAAATAAACAGCAATTTTAAAAAAAGGGTTACGCACCACGATACTAAATTAAGCAATGTTCTCTTTGACGAAAACGATAAAGGCATCTGCGTGATAGACCTTGATACGTTGATGCCGGGCTACTTTATAAGCGATGTTGGCGATATGATGCGTACCTATCTTTCTCCTGTAAGCGAAGAAGAAGCCGATGTAGATAAGATTGAAGTGCGGGGTGATTTTTACAAAGCCGTGGTAAAAGGTTACTACAGCGAAATGAAAGGATAATTAACGCCGGTGGAAAAAGAACATTTTTATTATGCCGGCTTGTTTATGATTTATATGCAGGCTATCAGGTTCCTCACAGATTACTTGCATAACGATGTTTATTACACAGCAAAGTATGAAGGCCACAATTTAAACAGGGCAAAAAATCAAATTTCACTCTTAGAAAAACTGCTCCAAAAAGAGCAGATCTTAAAACATTTAGTTGGCGTACACACCGACGAAGCTGTTGCTTTTGAAACAGGCACGGGGAGCAGCGTGGTATAAGTAAGTGACGCCGTAAAACTTTCATTTATCCAAGGTATTGAAAGGGTGCATTACAGGTTATTTTTTTAAATTCTTAAAATTTAAGAGGCTGTTGCCCGTTTCTTACGGGAGTTCATCGTTCCTGCTGCTTTGAATTTCGAGCTTACCCGTACATGCACTTCATAGGGCCTGCTAAAAGCCTCCTGGTTGAGTTTGAATCTTTCTGACAGAATGGGGATAGTGTCTTTGGACTAGCCTTTTTCACAAAGCTCAGTGTATTCGGCATGCGTTCCAATCGACTTAATATATTAATCAACGCTTGTTCTCCTGAAATAATAGTTGCATATCATTCTGTAATTATTATCGGATACGTCAAAAACCGCCCTGTGACTTCCCTTGCCTAACAAATCTGCGGAACCAAAAGTTTCTGTAATATCTACAGGCTCAGCCCAATTTACCATCTTTAAAAATGTTAGCCAAAGCCTGAAAGAACTTTTACTTCTTGCATTTTGCAAGGCGAAATCCTCTATTGACTTTCTTTTAATAAGCCTGAGCATTTATACTGATGTAAATGTTGTAGAAGTTCACAAAAGTGAAGTGAGCAAAGTGATAAAAATATAAACTTTTCGGGAAGCATTAAATGTATGTTGCAAAGATTGCTTCGAAAAAATCAAAAATTGTGCAGTCCACGCTTTTTGCAAAATACTTTTCTTTTAAAAATTAATTAAGACAATGTACTTTCGAAGTACAAAGAATTCAATTTGTTACAGGTGCAAATCTAAAAGAGTGAGATGCAACAGAATTTTGAAACGAAGAAGACCACCCTCAAACTGTCCGCATGATAATAATGTTTAAATTTTAAAGTTTAACTGATATGAAAAAAATGTTCCCCGCAGTGATGTTGTTTATGGCTATAATGTTTTTGTCTTTCAACAAGAGCCGTAAGCTCCCACGGGTGCTGGTGTTTTCAAAAACGCTTGGGTTTCGTCATACCTCTATCGCCGCAGGTAAAACAGCGTTGCTACAATTGGGTACAGAAAATAAGTTTGCTGTGGATACCACAGAAGATGCCAGCATGTTTACAAAAAAAAATCTAAAAAGATATGCAGCCGTTGTATTTTTAAATACCACCGGCGATGTGCTTGATTCTTTGCAGCAGCAGGCATTTACGAAGTATATACAGCGTGGCGGTGGCTTTGTCGGCATTCATTCCGCTACGGATACCGAGTACGGCTGGCCCTGGTATGGAAAAATGGTGGGAGCCTACTTTAACGGGCATCCCAAACCACAGGAGGCAACATTTATTATTAAGGACAAAAGTTTTTTAGCTACTAGTTTCTTTACCGACACTATATGGAAACGTACA
>JBBSJJ010000068.1:0-21452 GCA_038257335.1 Chitinophagales bacterium
AGGATTGAAGGAAAAGAATACCTCGTAAAAGATGGCGACGTAATGCATTTTAGGTTCAACGTTTAACATAATTCGTTTGTCAAAATAAAAACAGGCTTCCAAATGGAAGCCTGTTTCAGTATTATTCAGTTTATAAATTATTGAGGAAACAATAACTGGTCAATTTTGTGCATTACTCCATTTACAAAATGCTGATCACTGCTACCACCTGGCAAGGGATTGATCAACAAGTTAGCTGCAGTAGCGTTAGCCACGCCCTTTACGGTAGCGGATGTAACCACTGGTCCTGTAAATGCAGCCGTAACGGTAATACCCGGATGGGATGGAACCACGGTATTTAAAAAGGTGCGAATGGCAGTTGCTGTTGTAGGAAGATTAGGCGTAAACGCCCGCTGACCAAACAACAAGTGATAAGCCAAAATTCCCTTAACTGCTGTAGCCGTGAGGAAAGGAAATAATAATGGGTTTTGAAAAACCGTGGGTGAGCCCACCAGCAACGCCGTTTGTGCAGGCGTATTGGCAGTAGCAGCATTGGTAGCAATTACGGCCGCCTCTGCAGGAGTTGCACCACCGCCAATGGCAGCAGCATATGCCTGCTGGTAAATCTGGAAATAAACAACCGGCGAGGCCTGCACAGTTAAAGCAGCAATAAAGGCAGCATCTGTAGGTGCAAACAAAGTAAGATTCAAGCCCGGAGCTATAGATTGAGTGCCAAACAAAAATTGTAAAGAAGCACCTGGTGCTGCTCCACTGTCTGCACGTTCAATAGCAGCTTTCAAAAAGGTAAGGCCAGCATCTGCATTGATCCTGTCTAACAGCAAGGTACTGGGTGGTACAGACACAGCAGCTGTGCTGTGTATAACGCCATTGCCGGCTAAACGATCTGACACAATAATAGGTATGTTATTTAACCAGGCACCATTTGTTCTTCTGCTAACATAAGCGTCGAACCTAAGAAGCGCACTCGCAGCAGGGTTCGGGTTCAACAACGTTGGGTAAGGAAAATTAGGAAAGGTTGTGGGCATGGCAGCCGCTGTAACAGTTTGTGGCAATATTTGATATTGCACAATCGATGCAGCAGATGCAACAGGAAGCGATGCATTGATGAAATTTACATAAACCGATTCGGGTGCACCACTGGGCGGTATTAATCCACCACTTGCACCACTTACAAACTGCCTTACCGCTGCGTTGTTAGGAGAAAACAAAGTGAAAGTTTTTGTTTTATCATTGAGCAAGTTTAGCATTCCGCCACGCACAATCATTTTGTAAAACAGGCTGTCTTGTGTCCCTAATTTGAGTGTATCCCCTAACGCTCTGGCGCTGGAAATAACCGGCGGAACAGGAACCGGCGCAATCTGCTCTACTTCTTTGTTACAGGCGGTTAAACCCATAAGGGCAACCGCTACCAGCAGGCCACCGTTTTTATATTTATTTATAAATGAGTTCATTTTAAAAAAATTTTATTTTAAAAATACTGGCTGAGGATTAATAAATATTGTAACCAAAACTAATATAGTACAGTCCGCCTACATAAGCGTTACCAATTGCGTTGTAATAGTATTGGTTCAATAGATTGTTGGCACCAAGTTTAATAATTGATTTAGTGCTTGGTAACTTATAACTGATCTGCGCATCTACTGTTTGCACAGACGGTAAGTTTCCGTTAGCAAGGTCGCTCTGAAAAAAAAACTCATCCTGCCACCTGTAAGCAACGTTAAAGCCCATACGTTTTGCTTTACCAAAACCGCTGTTACCTATCGATGCATTCAACTTATATTGAGGGGAGTTAAAAGATGCAATCAATCCTGTAGGAACATCAGTTAAGTTGTCTGAAGCAAGATTCAAACTCAGAGTAAAGTTGGCTGGCAGCCTGTAGTCCATGCCAATACCAAAGCCGTAGGTTTTGATTTTCTCAGGAGAGTTGATGGGAACAGAATAGATCTGCCCTGTATCTGCATCTGCCTGCGCAATTGGACTGCCAGACTTAGACTGGGCCACTACCACACGTCCTGTAAAGTTGGTGTAGTTACCATAGTAGCCGTACATATCAATCAGCAATTTAGAATTCATCAGCAAACCTTTGTAACCTAACTCAAAAGAAGACAATGCTTCTGGCTTCTGCGCCGGGAAATCGTATTTCACTTGCTGGCCATTTTTCAACTCATTTCTCAGATATGCAGGGTTGCTATCAAAATTATAATGATTGATAAAATCTTTATTGCCACCAATAAGTTTGTAAGAAACGAGGTCAAGGTTAATCCACTGCTGCTGTGTAGATGGAAAACGATATGCAGTTTGATAAGACAAACGGATATTGTTGTTCTCCGCTACCTTATACAAGGCTGTTATTCTTGGAGTAACACGACCATCAAAGTTTTCGTTTTTATCGAACCTGCCCGATGCGCTCAACTTTAATTTGTCAGATATGTCCCTGGAAGCCTGTACAAAAGCGCCAAATTCTTTGATGCCAATAGGCCCGGTAGAATCAGCAAACAAAGTACCCTGGGAGTTTAAAGAATATTTTCTAAAGTTTGCACCCACTAGTATGTCCGCAAAAGATTTTGTGTACTCACTCAAATTATAACTTCCTTCAACGCTGTATAGATCCGTTCTATCTAACAGTCCACCACCTTTGGGTGCAGGTATTTTACGAAACTTTTCATATCCTGCATTAAACGCCGCACTTCCAATTGCAGGCCTGCCCACATCGGCTACTGCTCTTGCCGCTTTGTGTGCATCTAAGTCAGATAATCCACCAAGTTTACTGCTTAAAAAAGCCTGCCCATACTGGGCATACCATCCTGTGCTTCCTGGACTTGGCTTCCAACTCTCGTTGAAATTTTGGGTGGTAGCTGCAAGGTTAAAGGATTGGCCTGCATTCTCCTGGGTTGTATAAGCACGCAGCATCCAATTTTTGTTAAGCAATTCTACTTTGTATTGGCCCATTTTAAAGTCCTTGATAGAATACCTGGAAGCACCGGTGTAAATGGTGTTACCAGTACCCCAATAACCAGCTACAATTGCTTCGGTATTGTGGCTTAATTTGTAATGCATAGACCCACCTAATTTAAAATTCACCGTGTTTGGATTGATCAGTTCCTGCTCAGTATAGCCAGTACGGGAAACTTTTATAGGGTTTGCTAAGAATTGCGATATGTATGGTGCCAGGAACGGTGCAGCAGCGGCCACACCTTGCAACACAGGGCGAATATCAGCTGAAGTTTCATCTCCATATACATTCACACCATCGTAGTTGGGGTCTGTTTGCCTGTTGCCGGGTACCATCACCCCGTTAGACCTGTCAAAGTTTCTATAATCAATCCCTATCCAGTCTTTTGCCTGTATCAGGTCTGTAGTTATTTTAAAGGCAAACTTCTCCGAAACCTTTTTACCCCATCTTAAAGCCCAGTTGTAATATGGAGAGGTAGGACGCTCTCTTTCGTCGGTATGCATTACACCGGTTTTAACAATAAAGGAAATGCCCTGGTATTTAAAAGGATTTTTACTTGTCATCAACATGGTACCATTCATACCACCCGGGCCGTAGAGTGCAGAAGATGCACCAGACAGCAATTCGATATTGTCAATGTCTAGTTCGTTTAAACCGATAATTGCGCCTACGGAAAAGTTTAATCCAGGTGCCTGGTTGTCCATACCGTCTACCAACTGGTTAAAACGAACATTACCACTACCCCCAAAGCCACGGGTGGTAGGGCTTTTAAAAGTTAAAGAAGAAGTAGTAACATCCACACCCTTGAGGGTGGCCACTACATCGTAGAAATTTGCAGAGGGTGCACTGCGCAAAGCAGCTGCACTCACACGTTCTATAGAAACCGGTGACTCCATAATTTTTTCAGGCACCCTGGAAGCCGAAACAATTACTTCCTGGCCTAAAGCATTGGTAGGTACAAATGCTATTTTTAGCTTATCCGTAGCACTGTTTACTGCTACTTCCTGAGGTTCGAAACTTACAGAAGTAAACACCAGTGTAACGGGCAAACTTTTTGTTGTGATGGAAAAATTTCCTTTGTCGTCGGTAAAGGTTCCCACATCTGAACCTTTAATGGTAACGGAAACAGCCGAAGAATTTTCTTGTGTAGCACTGTTTTTTACATTACCGCTGATGGTTACATTTTGGGCAAAAACACTAGTTGTAAAAATGTTTGCAATCAAAAACGCAACCAAATAGCTCGTGATTTTTCTCATATAGCATTATTTTGGTTAAGGTAAATATCCGGCAAAATAAGGATAGTTATCAGCTATAAAAATTTTATTTTCAAACGCTGGGTTTTCAAATTTTAGAAACTCTGCAAAACGAATGTGAGAGGCACACCCTACTTTTGCTAAATGGCAATACACAAGTTTGCACTACAAACAAATTTTTACAGTGGTAAGGTGAGAGATGTTTATTCAATTGGCCCAGACTTGTTGGTGATGATAGCCAGTGACCGCATCTCTGCCTTTGATGTAATTCTCCCCTCGCCTATTCCTTTTAAAGGACAAGTATTAAACGAAATTGCTGCTTACATGTTAGCAGCCTGTGCAGATATTTGCCCTCATTGGTTACTTAGCACGCCAGCACCCGTAGCCAGCATTGGCAAAAGGTGCGAGCCCTTTAAAATTGAAATGGTGGTAAGGGGTAACCTTACGGGGCATGCATGGCGCACTTACCAGGCAGGAGGCCGCACGCTTTGCGGCGTTACGCTGCCCGAAGGCTTGAAAGAAAATGATTTCTTTCCCAACCCTATTATTACGCCAAGCACGAAGGCCTCGGAGGGTCACGACGAAGATATCAGCAAAGAAGAAATAATAAACCAGGGCCTTGCAACGGCTGCAGACTGGAACTTATTAGAAAAATATGCTTTGCATCTATTTCAACGTGGCAAAGAAATTGCCGCCCGCAGGGGCTTGATTTTGGTAGACACCAAATATGAATTTGGAAAAATTGGCGAAGAAATAATTTTAATGGATGAAATACACACGCCGGATTCTTCCCGTTATTTTTATGCTGAAGGCTTTGACGAAAGACAACGACTCGGCGAAAAACAAAAACAACTGAGCAAGGAGTTTGTGAGGGAATGGCTCATCGCAAATAATTTTATGGGTAAAGAAGGACAAACCGTTCCTGCAATGTCATCCCAATGGATTCAAACCATCAGCAACCGCTATATTGAGTTGTATGAAAACATCATTGGAGAAAAGTTTGACCCCAAACCAATGAGCGAAGAAGCCGTGTTTGAAAAAATAAATGTTGCTTTATATGAATTGAAAAAAGATCAAGAGTAAGAGGGCGAATTTTCTAGTCTACTATTATTTTCTTCTAATAACCCAGTGACATACATCAATCTTGTTGCCCACCTGACTGTTCCTGCTTTGACAATATATCAACCATACTATCGGCATCTAAAAACTGAAAATACCTGGCCGTGGCTGTAAAATCATCGTTTAGCACAACAAAGGCAGGCAGCGAAAAAGGCTTGTTCTTTCTACCGGCCATTAGCAAGGCAATTTCATGAACGGGATTGACTCTTTTAGAACGCTTGTTTACAAAAATCTGATCTCCAAATAGAATGCTGTCCCGGCTTTCGATGTTCATTTTTACGGCATAATAATCATGGTGCAAAAGATCGATCACTTTTTGATTGACAAAAGTTGTGCGATCCATTTCTTTGCAGTAGGTACACCAGTCTGCATAAAAATTTACAAACACTTTTTTAGGATTTGTTTTCAAGGAATCATTTAATTGTGAAAAGCTGATCCAATTAATTTGCTCTGACTCCTGAGCAAACACCTGACCTTGACTTACTAGAAAAAGGAGCATCCATCCTAAAAATTTACCAGGCAAAAATTTTAATGAGGTAAACATCTTAAATTGATTTAAGACGCAAACCAAGGAAAATTGTTCTGGGCATAGCAGGGCCGTAAGTAAAGTTGCTATCCCTGTTTTTTCCTGTATCAAAGTTTTTTTGATACGAATCGAAAATATTTTTCATCCCGCTAAAAATTTCCATACCGGTTTTAATTTTTTTGATGTTGAACGTATGGCTAACCCTCAGGCCTAAGTCTATAAAGGGAGTAGCTGCAAAGTATTCATTTACAGTTTGCCCGGTACCTTCGCCGGCAAAATGTGCCAGCACCATTCTACCCGTGTACACTCCGTTTGCGCTGATGTTCCAATTTTTAGTGGGTGTGTAAGTCAGTGTAGCATACCCGTATTGGTTCGGTGTACGCAAAAATTCTTTTTTTGCGGGGAGGCCGGCAATGTTCTCCACAGGTCTGTCAAATTCACTTGATTGCACGGTGAAGCCGGCTTCGAGTTGCAGCACATAATCAAAATTTGCCCTGCCTTCTAAATTGATTCCTTTTACCGTGGCGCCTGCGCCATTTCGTTTTTCAAAGATTTGCCCAAAGTTATCTGCGCCCAAAGGGAATTGAAAAAAGGCGTCGTTGAGATGCGTGTAAAATCCTTCTATGGTAAAACCAGCAATAAAATGTTCCGTAGCCTTATCATAATTTACGGAACCGGTAAAACTATTGGAGCGTTCTTCCTTCAACCCTTTAGCCAAAGAAATTCGGGATACCCCACCAGCGGCAAAAGCAATATGCAGATCTGTGTCAAAAGCTTGTGGAGCCCGAAAACCTGTACCCCAGCCCAATCTAAATTGGGTACGCTCCTTTAACTTATACAATACGGAAACTCTGGGACTCACAATAGCATGGTCTACCAGGTTATGTTTATCCAGCCTGAAACCAGCCAGGAGGTTTAGCTTTGGCGTCACATCCCAATCTTGCTGCACAAAAGCGCCATAGTTTTTGGTGGTTTGATCAATTTTATAATTGTATGCCTCAATTTCATCAAACACTTTGTCATATACGTACTCAACACCAGTAGTTAAGACTGCTTTCCCTCCCAGGAACCGGGCAAATTTATTGTTGAATTGTACGCCGCCCTGGTGAGTAACTACGTCAGAATTTCCGTAGGGAGGATTTGCAAAAAATATCTTTTTTTCTAAACTGTCATCTGGTATGATACCAGTATAGTGCTGCCGGTCAGTCTTCTGGCCGCCATAATAAAAACTCACGGAATTTTTATCATCGTTAAAATTAATAGTGTAGTCAGCGCTTGCCATTAAAATGTTGTGTGTTCTTTCCTCCGATTGCCTGGCCATGTAGGCAGGCTTTTTCACATTTTCTCCGCCAAACCTGTATTCATAAATGCTGCTCAAACTCAGCTCCAGCTTATGGTTGGAAGCGGGTTTAAAGAAAAGATTAGCACCAAAAGTATTGTCCTTCAATGATGGCAGCTCAGAAAAATTATCTCCGTTGGCATCATACAATCCTCTCTTCCTATTATTGATAAATAAACTAACCCCCGCATTTTTGGCGTCATTCAGCATAGAAATATTGCCAGAAATAATGTTATCCGTTGTTTGCCCTTTGATGCTTTGCAATGTGTTGGTAATTTCATAACTGTTTTTTACCGGCAATTTTGTAATGATGTTTACCGTGCCGCCAATGGCGCTAGATCCGTAAAGTGCAGAAACGCCGCCTCGCACCACTTCAATTTTTTCTATCATGTTGGTAGGCATTTGCTCCATGCCGTATAGACCCATCAAGGGACTGAATATTTGGCGGCTGTTAACCAATATTTGAGAATACCCACCTTGCAAACCATTTATTCTTAACTGTGTATAATTACATGTTTGGCAATCTGTTTCCACACGCAAGCCAGATTGATATTTTAGGCCGTCGGACAGATTGATGGCAACTACCTGGTCTAATGTTTTACTGTTGATAAGGTTTACAATAACCGGCGAATTGGTCCTTCTCTTTGCTGTCCTGGTTCCTGTTACTACTACCTGGTCTAACGAAGCCATCATGGAGTTTAATTCGAAATCCAGTACGGTGAATTCATTGTCCTTTATTATGATTGTTTTCTCCAACTTTCTATACCCCAGAGACGTGGCCACTACCTTGTAAGTTCCCGCCGGAATATTCTCTATCCTATAATTTCCAATAGAGTCAGTAGCTGCGCCTAGTTGCATTTGTTGAATAGAAACTGTTGCAAATGTCAGGCCCTGGCTTTCAGCCATTACTTTGCCCGACAAAGCGCCCGTTTGAGCTTCTGCCCTTCCTAGCAAAAGGACTGTTACCAAAAATGTGAGTATACGACGCATAAAATTTATATTATTTAGGTAAAAGTAAAACTAAAAAGCTATAGGACAAACAAATATTATTAGGCGTCCCTAATTGTTTACGTAAGAAGGATTTGTTTATGTTTGCAAAAACGAATCGATCTTGCAAACACTAACGGAAGAAAACTACCTTAAAGCCATATACCGGCTTTCCCTGGATGATGGGAATAAAATTACTCCTACTTCCATAGCAGAAGCTGTGAGTGTGAACGCAGCTTCCGTTATTGATATGATTAAAAAACTTACGGAGAAGAAGTTGATTAGCTACGATAAAGTAAAAGGGGCGAAACTTACGGAAAAAGGCGCCAAAGCGGCTTTACTAATCGTACGAAAGCATCGGCTGTGGGAGGTTTTTTTACATGATAAACTGGGATATAATTGGGATGAGGTGCACGAAATGGCGGAGCAGTTGGAACATATTCAACACGAAGACTTAGCCGAAAGATTGGATGAATTTTTAGGCTACCCTAATTATGATCCGCATGGCGACCCAATTCCTAAGTCAAATGGAGAAATGCCTAAAAGCTTTACCACTTTCCTATCGCAGATGGCAGTTGGCAAAAGCTGCCGGGTGGTGGCTGTAAAAGATACGTCAAGCGTATTCCTGCAATACCTGTTACAATTATCGGTAAGTATTGGCACTAAAATAAAAGTGATGGACAAAGTCGCTTTCGACGGGTCTATGAGCATTCAAATAGGCAAGGACTTTACAACTATCGTGTCGCAGAAATTTGCGGACAGTTTGTTGGTGGATTAAACCGATAGGGGGCATTTGGGCGCAGGTAGGATAACCTGGTGCCCAGTGGGGACTCATTTTTCAGCAGATGAGGACAGATTTTTTTAAAATACTTTTACTGGTTTGTTGCAATTCATTTTACCGCAGATGCCGCTAATTGGCGTACCCGAAAATCTCAGTTCATCTGCGGGGTGTTTTCAATCTGCGCTCATTTGCGGGCAACACATTTGCTCCAACGCTACAAACTTTTCATACAAAATCAACGTTGCAGCGCCCGGTTTACCATCGCCAATAGTTTTGCCGTTTAGTTTTACAACAGGCAGGATCTTCTTTGTGGTAGATGTTAAGAAGATTTCCTTTGCCGAGGCTAATTCATCCACCATAATGTTTCTTTCTTCCACCGGCATCATTTCTGCAGCAAGCAACAATATTTTTTTACGGGTAATGCCTTTAAGAATATTGTATGCCGGCGTTACAAGCGTTCCGTCTTTAGTTACTATAAAAACATTGCTGCGGGGAAACTCAGTAACACTTTCTTTATTATAATACAATACATCATCTGCTGCTTGTTGTTTTAGCATAGGCAGCAGCCATACCGCCATTAAATAATTGGTGCTCTTTATGTGCGGAAGTTCCCGCTGGTGTTCATAGGTGATGATTGAAACACCCGTTACCATTTCTGCTGCTGACACAGTTTTTACAGGGTTGCAGCTGATGAGCAGGTTGGGCTCCGCCAGGTGGTAGCTATCTGTTGAATAACCACCGGTGAGCATCAGCCGGATGCCGGCCTCCTTAAGAGTTGTTCTTTCTACCAATTCATGCACAATGGCCGTCAACTCCTCCTTTGTGTGGGCAAGGGGCAAATGCATGGCTGCTGCAGAAGCATAAAAGCGCTCAAGATGATCTTGCATAAACAACGGTACAGTGTTCACGGTTCTAAAAAAATCAAAGACTGCATAGCCACGCTGAATAACAAGGTCGGACACATGCAGCAACGCTTGCTCATCATCTAAAAACGAATTGTTTAAAAAAACTGCCATACAACTTATTTTATACGATTATATTTTTTAAATAGCTCTTTGAGTTTATCCCTGGGCAATGCCTCCACCACCCTGCTGTTTTTCCCTTTCATTGTTTCTGCTGCCAACATCGAATTAATGATGGCTTCTTCAGTAGCCTCAATGGCGGCCATAAACAAAGGCGACATAGCATCATTGCTCCATACTTTTTGCGAGAGCAGCGCCGGAGCGTTAAAGGAAATGCGCAGGCTGCTATCGGTAGAAAAAGCAATTACGTAATCACCACTGCCATTGCTGGCAATGCCGCCGGTTTTTGCCAGGCCCATGAAAGCTCTTTTGGCCAGCCGCTCCAGGTTGCGGGCATCCAGTGGCGCATCTGTGGCAACAACAATCATACAACTGCCGTCTGCACTTTCATTGAGTTGATCTTGTAAGTAGTACTTTTTCAATTCTTCCCCTACCGGCACACCGGCTACGTTTAGCACGCCACCAAAATTAGTTTGCACAAGCACCCCAACTGTAAACCCACCCAGTTTCTGCGGTAGCACCCGGGAAGCTGTGCCAATGCCGCCTTTAAAACCAAAACAAACCGTTCCTGTTCCGGCGCCTACACTGCCCTGCACCAACATTCCGCCAGCTGAGTTGTGGATGGCATCCAATACATCGGTTTCTTTTACATGCCTGCCACGAATATCATTGAGGTAACCATCGTTGGTTTCCCCCACTAACGCATTTACAGACTGTACATTTTCATTTCCTTTTTGTGAAAGCGTATAACCCACCACAGCATTGATAGCGGTTGCTACATTTAATGTGTTGGTGAGGATAATCGGCGATTCGAGATTTCCCAACTCCTGCACCTGTGTGCTGCCGGCCAATTTGCCAAAACCATTTCCTACATATACTGCCGCCGGCACTTTTTGTTGAAACAGGTTTCCGCTATGAGGTAATATAGCTGTAACGCCGGTACGAATAGAATCTGCCTCTATTATAGTTGTATGCCCCACCTTTACCCCAGCCACGTCGGTGATAGCATTGTGTTTGCCGGCTGGCATCACCCCGATTTTGATATTAAAATCGGCAGCTTTTTTTCCTGTTTGTGCAGTAAGCGGTAGCCACAGAAAGGATAAAATAAAAAGGTTGATTACCGTGCGCATTTTTTTTATTGAAAGATAGATTTTTTTCAGGGCTTGCCGAAGCATAGTTTACTTCGATTATTTCAAATTCTCTTAAGAAATTATTTCCTTGATGAGATGCTTTGCTCCAGCGGTTTTTTATCCTCCCTGTCACAAAAAAGCAAAAGGGTTCGGCTTTAGAATGATTCCCCTGGTTCTATACTTCGAGCCCGCACGCGGGTTCAGCACACCCGCAACCATTTTGCTACCAGGCCTCTGGTATTAGTTTTGTTTAAAGCGGTCAAACGTTTGCCAGTATTTGTCTTTATAAATCTCGTATTCCATCTCAAACCGGTCTCCAAATTTCTCTTGTATTTCGTACAATACTTTTGACGGCTTCCTAAAATCTTTACAAGCAAAATAGATTTCTCTTTTATTATCTGCTGACTGTCTGCCAATGTTTAAATAACCATCTTTGTCCCGGAGATCCTTCATTATTTCTTCTTCAATGCTACTCAGATTTTCGTAATCCTGGTTGTTTGGCATTCCATTGTTTTTGCTGCCATCGTATTGAATGGTCATTACCGCAAGCCAGGGATGAGAAGCCTTACCATCCCAATACAATAATTGGGAATTTATTACGGCAACCAGCATATTTCCACTTTTTAGTTGAGCTTCCAATATGGAATACTTGTCCTCCGCTGTGTCGTACCTAACGCCTTCATATTTTTCTACAAATTCTTTTTGTCGCCAGTTTAAAAAATTTTTGAGTTTAGAAATGGGTATCAGTTCCTCTTTAGCCTCCCTCTCACCCATCACTTCCAGGTTGTCAATCGTATTTAGAAAATCAAGTTCCCCTAAATAATTATCCAAAAAAATAGAAACACCGGTTACAATTGCCTGCCTGTTTTCTTCATTCAGGTCGGTATGAGTTATACAAATATCTATTTCGTCCGGGTAGTTGGGAAGGCTGTTTGAATAAAAAGATAAATTGTCTGCAGCAAACCTTACACCTCCCATTTCAATCGTAACATCTTCAATATCGAGAGCAGGTTTCAATGCAGTAAATTTCCAACCGGTTATTTCCGGAGCATGTTTAACAAGCTCTTCCACAAATACAACGTTTAGGGTATTTCCATCTGCGGTTATTATTAGTTCAACAGTATGGTCATCTAATATGCCCGTCACAAAAAAATAGCCCTCTTTTAATTCCTCCAGTTTTGGAGATAGTTTGTCAAAGAAAACTTTTTCAATATCTCCACTGTTTTTTACCACATGGTAAAAATCCCTTTCATTCTTTTGAAACCAAATCCAAAAATCCTCGTAGTTTGTAATTGGCTCATCTTTCTTTCCAAATAATTTTTGTAAAAAACTCATTTTTTTGCAAGATTAAATTTCTTGTTTATAAGATATAATTAGCCTTGTGGGCAACATGCATTTATCTGAAGTTCGGCCTGCAAACCAATCACAATGGCCGTTCCCGAATTCTTTAGCGCACAATAAGAACGGTGCTTTTGCTGCGGCATCATCTAAATTAAGGAAAATGACGCTGCCAAAATCATTTGCATATAAAGTGCGACTTAAAGAGCCAGACGCCTGTCTCAGTTTGATTGACTACTTAGCATTGGAGGGCTGCATACATGCATAATGCCAGCGAAATATTACTTGAGGTAGATTTTTAAGAACGAGAATTCATTCTATAAATATGAAATATTAACTCTTGTCTAAAACAACAATGAAAAGAAAATATATTTATATTTACTCATACTATGCCCATCTACATGGATCTTCATATTGTTCCCGGTGTGAATGCCAAGGACGTTGCCGAAGCACACAGCCGGGATGTGTATCTTGAAAAAGATCATAGTTGTACTTGTCTTACATATTGGATAGACGAAATGCGTGGCCATGTGTTTTGTTTAATAGATGCTCCCAATAAGGAAGCTGTTTACGAATTGCACAACCGTTCTCACGGATTACTACCACACAAAATTATCGAGGTGCAGAACAATTTTGTAGAATCATTCCTGGGAAGGATTACCGACCCCGACACCGGAAAATATACGGATACTGGTTTGTTGATGCTGGATGATACTTCTTATCGTATTCTAATGTCGGTAAATAGTACCGACCCCATTTTACTGCAGCATCAAATGGGTTTAGCAGCAGCTGTTGAAAAAATAGAAGAGCAGAATGCACTTATAAGAAATGAAATAAAGAATTACGGGGGTAAAGAAGCGCTGCATGAAGGCCGGGAAATTATCGGGTCTTTTATTGCTGCTGAAAAGGCAGTGAGTTGTGCCCTGGCTATTGAGGCGCAAATGAGAGACTTACCAGATGGGAGTTGCTCCATAAGAATTCATGCCGGCGAACCGGTGGCGCAAACGGATGAAATATTTGGCGACACCCTTCAGTTTTTGCAGGGTTTGCGCCTGCTGAAAAGCAAGGCGCCTATCATGATTACCAGCGGGGTAAAAGAACTTATAGAGAAGGATATGTACCACAAAAAAAGCGAACAACTATTGGCTCTTGACTTACCAGATGAGCAGTTTTTAGTTTCTTTATTTGAGGTGCTGAAAAAAAATTACGCAAACAATGAGTTCAATGCAGACGATTATGCGCAAATACTTACCATGAGTAAATCGCAATTGTACAGAAAGCTAACTACGCTCACCGGGCACTCACCCAACGACCTGTTGAAGGAATACCGCCTGGAAAAAGCGAAAGAATTGTTTCGAAAAAAGAAACACAGCATATATGAAGTGGCCATGGAAACAGGATTCACAAGTCCTTCTTACTTCACCAAATGTTTTAAAACAAAATTTGGTTTACTGCCACTTACTTACCAGCAATTAGTTTAACTCCTCCTTTTTATTTGAATGAATTTTACCATTTCTTGAATGAAATGTTACAGCCCTTTGCTTTTACCTGCCGTTACTTTGAATCATTATTAACCATTTAAATGTTTATGTATGAAACAATTTTTTTCAGCGTGCCTGTTCGTACTGGCACTAAATTTATTTTGTATGAATACTGCAGCAGCCCAAAATAGCAGCACCACCGTTGCCGCCAAAGCAATTGAACTTAAAACTTATTTAATTGAAAGGGACATACCAGGTGCCGGACAATTAGGAACTGCTGACCTTAAGGGTATTTCGCAAAAATCCTGTTCGGTATTAAAAGAAATGGGTCCGGGTATTGTATGGTTGCAGAGCTATGTAACCGGCAATAAAATCTTTTGTGTGTACCAGGCAGAAAATGAAACATTGCTGCGGGAACATGCCCAAAAAGGAGGCTTTCCCATTACTGCTATCACAGAAATCAATTCAACCATCAGCCCCAAAACAGCCGAGTAACCAGATAGCATTGACTAAATTTTATAGTGGCATATTTTCCTTTTACATAGATTAAAACAGTAAGATTTATGAAAAAAATCATTCCTTGTTTTCTAGTGATCCTCCTGCTGTCATTTGCGGCAAGAAGCCAAGAGCAGGAGGAAGCAAGAAAAACAATTGCAGGCGCCAAAATGTATTTTTCTGATCAGCCATTTGCAGCAAGCAATGCAGGCAGTAAAAACAGTTTTACTTCATCGGATTTTATTTATGGCCGCCTTGAGCTCGACAATAAAACACTGGCGGAAGCTTTCGGTCTGCCAAAGGATGGCGAATCGAATATGAGTAATGGAAGTGATTGTTCGCTTTATTTCGAGGTAACCGTATTTAAGGATGGCGAGCAGAGAGGCCGGGAGAATATGTGGCCATTTTTGTATGTATGGGGAAAAGAAAAAACTAATACCACGCTCAATTTTGATATTCTTCCCAAACCTGCAAAAGCAAAAAGCATGAATTTTGGTACGGAGAACTTCACCTCTTCGGGTATTGCATCGGGTCCGCTATACGAAATTATCACCAAGGAAAGATTTCCAGAAAACGGGGCATAAACGGTAAGGGTGAAGTTATATCAGCAATCTGTGGATGACTGGGGCGTACTGGCCGCAGCAGATAAATGGCCGATGATAGAAGAAGATTTCACTTTCAATTTTGATGGGAAGGATATTAAAAAATTAATGGCCAACGATGCTGCCACCGGAGAACTGGTAAAGGAAAATGCTTACCGGCTTGATAAAATGCCAGACTGGTTTTACAAGGCAGGAAAATTTAATGACCCTAAAGCAACCAATGCAGCTATTGCGGCCATTTTAAAAAGAGATATCCCTACTAAATCTATTCTGAAGTTTGTTACCAGTGAATCAATTGGCCCGTTGTGGGTGGTGGAAAAAGATGAATATGGAGGAATTATGCGCCGCAGCTTTATGCCAACAGTGAATATTGCGTACAAGAGAGATGGCAAATGTTATGTAGGAACCGTAAGGTTTTGGGAACCTTACCGGTAAAAAGTTTCCCTTAATCCGCACATCGCTCAGTGCCGCCCACGAATTGGCATTGGCATTTAAAAATGCACCGATGCTGGCACCGCTATTGGTAAACAAACGATACCCGCCTGCAAACCTGGTTCTGAAACCATTGGCAACAAATGACTCCATAACGGTGGTTGTGGAGGCATCTCCTAAAGCAAATGCCCCGGTGTACCCGCTTGTACTTACATAGTTGCCCATTGCTACCGAGAATGTACCACTTGCGGTACTGTCTCTTCCAAATACAGTAGCGTGGGAACCGCTCTTGGAAATTACTGTACCGCAAGTGCTTGTATTCTACTGCTCTGATGCAGGCTTCTCCATCGCTTGCACTACAATCAGTTCCAAAAGCGGTAGAATAAGGCCCACTTGCTGTACAGTCACGTCCCCAGTGGACACTGGACCTGCACTGTTACCCCACCCCATTGCAACAGCGGCGAGTCTTGTAGCTTTTGTATCATAACCTGAAGCCATAGAAAACAGGCCGACACTATCTTTATCCCATCTAATTCCTGTAACTCTACCAGCCCTGAATGCTGCCTTATCCGGATACCACATCAACCTAACGCCGGCACCGGAAACCGGTAACTGGCCCGCTACAGCAGGCAAGCTGGCAGGTCCATTAAACAATACCGTATCCTGCTCTACATGCAAACGGGACAGTGGTGAATTGGTGCCAATGCCCACATTTTGTGCGATTAATAATTGGGGCACTACCAAAGCAACAAGAAAAAGAAAGCATACTTGTTTCATAAAAATATTTTTGGTGTAAAAGTAAAATTGCCAGCCACTCAGGTGTAAGCTGCACCTGTAGTGCAGTTAATACGAGCCCGGTGTTTGAATTGCTGAAGATAAAAAAAGCGACTGCCTGGCACTATAACAATTCATTCAATAAATGGTAAAATTAGAGCGTCAAAATTTTAAGGTGCAGGATGGTTGGCCAGTTGTAGGTGGAGGGTTTGTTTTCACTTATGGGGAACAGGTATTCATTCGGGGGCTCTTACCCCTACATCTTTTCCTCCAGTTTTTATGCAGGCAACGATGGATAAAATGTGGTTGACTTTCTGGGAAATCATGATATCTCAAAATCACCCAATGAGGTATTGACTATAGCTTTTATCTATACCATTTTTACTACAGAATTACCTACATCTACAGAAAAGCGAATTTGGTGATTTGGCGGAAAATAAAGTATTCAAGGGTGGGCTGAGTGAAGGCATCAGCCACAACCAGGAGGAAATGAAATGCGCTACTAAAAAATAATTATTCAATCTTTAAAACAATTACAAATGAAAAATTTAAAAATCAACACACATTCTTACATGGTTAGAAGTAATTATTGCAAAAGCTACCATTATAAAAGCATCTCTTTAATAACGGGGCTATTCTTTGCTTTCTTTTTAGTTTCCTGTAAAAAATCGCTTCGGGATGCTGAACCCGTTTCCGTTGAGTTGAGAGAAACAGCAGCAGCAGGTTCTTCACAAAACAGGCAAATAGGAATTAACGTATTGCTCAATACTGCTGTAACCCCCGCTCTCGTTAATGAATTAAAAACGTATGGCAAGGTTGGTAAAATCTTTAATGAGATCAATGCGCTCACCATGTTAATAGAAAGTAACAAACTTGCTTTCCTTAAAAATTTATCTTTTGTAAGTAGTGCCAATCCTGATGTGGAAGTACAAGCATCGCCGGTAGATGCGGTGGCTGTAAGTAACTTTGCAAATGGCTTAAGCACCTGGAACCTAGATGCCGTCAATGTTACCGAGTTGGGCGTTGGTCGTACGGTGCCGCAGGATGGTACCGGCGTTTTTGTGGGGGTGTTAGATACTGGCCTTCCCAATTCCTGGCGGCAATACTTTCCTGAAGAAAGAATTGCCGTTCAATATGCAAAGGCATTTGGCGGTGGTGGCATGGATTTGGGAAATACACCGGAATTACCTAATCAATGGGAGCATGATCAAAATTTTCATGGTGTACACGTAACCAGTACCATTATCGGTTATCGGTTGAGAGCTGTTAACATTAATGGCGTAGCTCCCAAAGCCAACATCATACCTGTTAAAATATTAAACCAGGCTGGGTTTGGTTGGAACTCTACAATTGCACAGGGTATTTTGTATATAGCAGGTTTAAAAAATACAGTGCTGCAGAACTCACCAGTAGTTATTAATATGAGTTTGGGAGGTCCTAATCCAGATGCATTATCAAAAGCGGCTATAGACTATGCCATCAGCAAGGGTGTAATCATAGTAGCGGCAGCAGGAAATTCAGGTTCGCTGGGAATGGGGTATCCCGCCGCATATTCCTCGATAATCAGTGTAGCTGCGGCCAGCTGGGTATCGCATTTCTCAACACCTAATTGGTGGTATGACCTTGATGTACCCGACCCCACCAATCCTAACAATTTTCGCATTGCTGGCTTTTCAAGCAGGAGAATAAATGACCAGGATCTTGATGTAGCCGCTCCGGGTGTAGCTGTTGTGGGCCCTTACCAAACAAATAGCGGGCACTTGTCTTATTATTTTCTTTCCGGCACCTCTATGGCCAGCCCTCATGTAGCCGGCATTGTGGCTTTGATGGCACAAAAAAAACCTACGCTAACCGCAGCAGAAGCTGAAATAAAACTGCAGTCAGCCGCTATTCCAATGGCCGAAGGCACTAATGCAGCCGGCAGCGGTTTCATTACAGCAAACGCTGCATTGAGTGGCCTTTAAAAACTTTAGTTTATAAAATGCTTAAAATGAAAAGATAACATAGCCATGCGGCAAATGTCGTGCTTGCGAAAGGTTATCAACGTTGTAAAAATATAGAGAGTAATTTCTAATCAATAAACCGGGCCACTTCAATAGTGGCCCTGTTTATTTGCTGTATTTTATGAATTTACGAGATCGGTTACTGCCGCATATAGCACCTCTGCTGGTGTGCAGGCGTATATGTGCTACTTTTTTAATAGTCCGTGTCTTGATTGGAATAGAGCAAAGCTGTCCGTGCTGCAGTGGCTATATCGTTATTACTATTTGGAACTGTATTATTTGGTACTGATGCGCTACGCTGCCTGCGGTAACCAGATATCTGCACCAGCAAACGAACAAAGCTGGTTGCATATTTGCTAATTCAAATGCATGGAGATGTCCCATGTACTAGTTATTACATTGCCCCAATGCGCATTAGTTCAGGCAGATGAAATGCCTGTTGACGCCTGCCAGTACTTTTACAAATGTGCCCACTCTGACTCCCTATTAACAGGAAGAAGCTTATGAAACCATTGCTTCGAAAGTGAAAGAACTGGTAGTTGGTTGAAAGCGTAAAAACACTGACCCGCTTTATCTTTGATTGCAGCTTTGCGCTCTGGTAAAAATTTATACAGATGGAGTTTTGCATGATTAAAATAATTTGTTTTTTTACTGAGCTGGAATATCTGCCATAACAACAAAGTAAGTGCCGCAACCGTCTCTTGCTCCTCCAATAAAGAAAGCTAACAATTTTAACCTGTTCTAATGCGGCAGCATGTTGAGGTAATTAATGCATGCATAAATTAATCTAAGTAAACTGTTTGCAAAAAACTAAAAATATTATTAGACCAAACATTAGAAATTAGTCTACATTCAGTTTTAAAAGCAACCAGCAATGACTGACCTCCCGGTAAATGAGTTTGAAAAAGGTCAAAATAAATTCCAAAACCTAATAGCGCAGGCACCCGTTTTTATTGTAACCTTAAACGGGCCTACTTTTATTGTAGAAACTGCAAATAAAATAGCACTCGAAATTTGGGGAAAAACTTATGAAGGGGTAATTAATAGACCACTTTTTGAGTCGTCGCCCGAAATTGAAGGCGTGTTTAAACCAATATTCGACAATATATATTCATCGGGAGAATCTTTTTCCACCAACGAAATAACTGTTCAACTCAAACGCACAGGAAAACCAGACACGGCTTATTTTGATATGCTGTATCAGGCATTACGGGATGTAGATAATAAAATTTACGGCATTATAGCAATAGGAACAGAAATAACAGAAGCTGTAAATGCCCGTAAAAAAACGGAGGCAAGTGAACTGTTTAGCCGTACCATTTTAGAAAGTAGCCCCGATTGCATAAAAGTATTAGACCTGGAAGGTAAGATTCAGTTTATGAATTTCAACGGGCTTTGCCAAATGGAGGTAGATGATTTTTCAACGTTCAAAAATAAAAACTGGTGGAGTTTGTGGGGCGATGAAAACGAAGCATTGGCAAAAGTCTCCATAGACAAAGCATTAAGAGGAGAAACTGCAAAGTTTACAGCCTTGTGCCACACTGCTAAAGGCACACCCAGGTGGTGGGATGTAGTGGTAGCGCCGGTAGCCATACCCGGAGAACCCGTGCAGCAAATCATATCTGTTTCAAGAGATGTAACCCAGCAAAAAGAATCTGAGTTAAGATTAAAATCAAGCGAAGAAAAATACCGTGGCTTGTTTGAATCAATGGACCAGGGCTTAGCCATTGTAGAAATGATTTATGATGAAACCAATAAACCTGTTGATTTCCGCTATATTGAAACCAACCCGCTATTTAAAAAGCAATCAGGTTTACCAGATGCAATCAATAAAACTATCAAAGAATTGGTACCAGATATCGATGATTTTTGGGTAGAAACTTATGAAAAGGTATTATTAACGGGTGAGCCTGTTAGATTTACACAAGAGGCGGCAGCAATGAACAGTTGGTTTGATGTTAACGCTTTTAGGTTAGGAGAAAAGGGCAGTAAAAAAGTAGCCATTCTTTTTACCAATATTACGGAACAAAAAAAATCACAGGAAGCTTTAGACAAAATAGCATCGCATTTAAAACTTGCCACCGATTCAGCAAATGTGGGCGTGTGGTCGTTAGACATTCAATCAGAAGAATTAGAATGGAGTGCCTTACATAAAAGAATGTGGGGCTATGATGAGCATCGTACAGACCTGACTTATGAGGACTGGCATACGCTTATTTTAGCAGAGGATAAAGAACTAGCTTTTAAAAAAGTAGAAGATGCCAGGGTTAAGCACACACTTTATGAAGTTGAATATCGTATTAAAAGACCCCATGATCATGTTATTCGCTGGATGAAAGCTGTTGGGCAGTACTATTACAACAAAGCAGGAGAAGCCATGACATTGACC
The DNA here is from genome assembly GCA_038257335.1 of Chitinophagales bacterium. Lineage (GTDB taxonomy): Bacteria > Bacteroidota > Bacteroidia > Chitinophagales > Chitinophagaceae > Ferruginibacter. The sequence goes on from JBBSJJ010000068.1 coordinate 20,625, forward strand.
GGCATTAGTATTGACATTACTGAGCAAAAAAGTTTTACCGAAGAATTAGAAAAAAAGGTAAGCGATCGCACATTAGAATTAGCCATTAGAACCAGGCAACTGGAAGAGATCAATAAAACCCTTGATGTAAATAACATGGCGCTTGAAAATGCGAACGCTGACCTTACCTCATTCAGCTATATTGCAAGCCACGATTTGCAGGAGCCCTTGCGCATGATAAAGATGTTTAGCAACCGCATTCTTGAAGCAGAAAACTTTTCAGATAAAACACAGCAGTATTTTAATTTCATTACAGCAGCCACTGAGCGCATGCGAAACCTCATCGTTTCGCTCATTGATTATTCCCGTATAGATAGAACAGAATTAAAATTAGTTCCCTGCGATTTGAATACAATTGTTGAAGAATCAAAAAGCGACCTTCAACTAAGCATAGCAGAAAAAAATGCCATTGTAGAATTAGGAAATCTTCCCACTATAAATGGACTGCCTGTACAGCTCTCTCAAGTGTTTACAAACCTTATTAGCAATGCCATTAAATACAGCCGTCCTGAAGTTATACCACAGGTTAAAATTACTTCGGAGCGCATTCATGCACAACAAATCGAGCATCCGGAAGCCATAAAACAACTGGAATATTACGCTATCAAAGTTGCAGACAACGGAATTGGTTTCGAGGAAGAATACGCAACAAAAATCTTTGATGCCTTTAAACGGCTGCATGGCCGAAGCGAATATTCAGGAACAGGTATTGGCTTATCTATCGTAAAAAAAATTGTAACCAACCACCATGGGTTTATTGTAGCCGAAGGCAAGCCGGGCATTGGTTCA
>JBBSJJ010000069.1:0-21072 GCA_038257335.1 Chitinophagales bacterium
GAATGGCCTTACGCAAATTCACATCATCAACACTAGCAACAACCAACAGCATTACCTCGATTTTGGCGAAGCCACTTATGCTGCTTACCTGGGCGGCACACCAGAATACAATACTGATGTAGTACGTTACAATTACACTTCGCTCACCACGCCGGGCAGCGTGTATGATTACAACATGACTACGAAAGCAAAAAAGCTGATGAAGCAGCAGGAAGTAGTGGGCGGCTACAATGCCGGCGATTATGTTACAGAAAGATTGTATGCCAAAGCAAAAGATGGCACTACCATCCCCATCTCTATTGTTTACAAAAAAAGCCTGCCTGGCGGCAGTCAGGGGTTCAAGAAAGATGGACAAGGTCCATTGTTATTGTATGCTTATGGATCTTACGGTATCAGCATGGATGCCAGTTTCAACAGCGGAAGACTGAGTTTATTAGACCGTGGTTTTGCCTTTGCCATTGCGCACATCCGCGGCGGGCAGGAGATGGGCCGTAGCTGGTACGAAGATGGAAAGATGTTTAAAAAGAAAAATACTTTTACTGATTTTATAGACTGTGCCGAATACCTGGTTGCTCAGAACTTTACCAGCAAAGAACACCTCTATGCCATGGGCGGCAGTGCCGGCGGTTTACTGATGGGCGCCGTGGCAAATATGCGTCCCGACCTTTGGAGAGGCATTGTAGCGCAAGTGCCATTTGTAGATGTAATCAACACCATGAGCGATGCAAGCATACCGCTTACCACCAATGAATACGATGAGTGGGGCAACCCCGCCAGCAAAGAAAGCTACGATTACATGAAAACTTATTCTCCCTATGACAATGTAGAAAAGAAAGCTTATCCCAACATGCTGGTAACAACCGGTCTGCACGATAGCCAGGTACAGTACTTTGAACCTGCCAAGTGGGTAGCCAAACTGCGGGAGTACAAAACAGACAGCAACCATATTCTTTTGTACACAAATATGGAAGCAGGCCATGGTGGCGCCAGCGGTCGTTTCAAAGCCCTTAAAGATCGTGCAAGAGAATTTGCATTTTTATTTGCGCTGGAGGGAATCGGCGAATAGTTCAAGATGTTCCAAGGTTCAAGAGTTCAACGTTGATGAGCTGTAGGCGTTGCAGTCGTCTAAAGGTTTAACGTTTAACGTTCGAAGGCTGCAAGGATCCCAGTATTTAAAACATGGAATTGCTCAACAACTTTCCTTATTTAAGATGTTCCAAAAGATTCAAGAAGCCACAACCTCAACAAACCTTAAACCCTTCAATCATTGAACGTTAAACCTCTTGAACCTCTTAAACCTCTGAAACTTTTTAAACCTATTTAACTCCCAAAAACATGTCATTACAACTAAACCGCACCGAATTTGGTGACCCGAAGAATGCCGGGAATACCATGAGCAGAGAAACGGCCAACGAACTTTTTACAAGCTGGGTGAAAAATGATCGCTTGCAATTGCATATGAAACAGGTGGCGCACCTGATGAGAAGTTGGGCCACAGAAAAAGAAGGCCTCGATGAAGCCGGGCAGTGGCGCTGGGAAATGGCAGGCCTGCTGCACGATGCAGATTGGGACCAGTGGCCCGATCAACATTGCAAAAAAATAATTGAAGAACTGGAAGGCCGCAACATAGACCCGGAGATCATCCGTGCTATTGCCAGCCATGGGCCCAATCATTTTGGTGTGGAACCACTGACAAAAATGGATAAAATGCTCTATGCCTTTGATGAACTCAGCGGACTGGTGCATGCCTACAGCCTTATGCGGCCTGAAGGATACGCAGGTATGGAACTAAAGGGTGTAAAAAAACGCTTGAAAGAAAAGAGTTTTGCGGCGGCAGTTAACCGGGAGGAAATACGAGATGCTGCCGACAGGGCAGGGCTGCAGCAGGACGAACTGGTACTGTTTATTATTAGCCGGCAGGGGCAGGTGGGTGAAAAGTAAAAAGTAAAAAGGGCAAGAGTCAAAAGTGAAAGGCGAAAGGTGAAAAGTGAAAGGTGAAAGATGAAAAATCGTTGGCTTCGGAGGGGGTGAAAGGAGCTTTTAATAACGACAGCTTTGTTTAGGGGTACACCTTCAAAGCCTCGGGATGCCGCCAATAATAAACGGGGAACCAGTCCCCGTTTATGTACTATTCCATATTAACCCCCAAAGAAAATTATTTACCAAACTTGGCTGTCCACTGGCGTACCATCGATACTTTCCCATCTTTATTGAACCACCACACTTCGTGAAGGTCCCGGGTTTCTTCTTTACCATCTGCCATGGTGTTTAATTCTTGCCCCCAAATGCACACCATATCTTCATTCCTGTCCACACTGCTTATAGGAAGCCAGGCGTGAACGGTTGAAACAACTTTACTAAGGCCGCCGCGGTACTTTTTGGCTGCCTCCAGGTTCTCTTTTTTGCCTTTCATAATGGCTCCGTCGGCAAACATCATAGTAAGGGTATCGGCAAAATAGTCGTGCCTATCCAATTGGTTATCGTCCCAGTCTTTCCAGATTTCGAGTATTTTGGCGGCGTGGGCGGCTTTACCCATTTTAAAGTTAGAAGAATAGGTGGCCTCGTAAAGGCCTGGCTGGCCTTGTGCAAGGCATTCCGTGCCCAGCATAATGCCTGTAAGTGTAAGTGTGATCAGGAGAAAACGTTTCATGTCTTAAGTTTTTAGGTAAAAAAATAGGGATTCATTTTTAACCTGTGGCAGTAGTGTAAGCAGCTTATAAACCTACAGTATTAAAAATTTAATTCATAACATTTTCCTAAGTTTTTTTGTGCCATAGAATGATGGGGGGCAGTCAGGCATCAACTGGGGTTTTTTAGCCACGCTGGCACCCTTACTTACAGTTCAGTTTATGTTGGTGTAGGCTTTGTTGGTATTACGAAGCAATCAATTATTTCACCACACAAAAAATACAGCTTTATGACTAAGACATCCATCTTACTACTGGCCGGTACGGCTCTTGCCGGAGCGGCAGCTTATATAGTAGCCCGTAGCAGAAGAAGCCTGCCCCAAACAAATATGCAAGAGCCTACAAAGAAAGGCCGGCATTTAAACCCTGTGTTTTCACACTTAAAACAAGGTACACAGCAGTAATGATTTTGAAATGAGGCTGTCTCAAAATGCAGGGCATTTCACACCAAGAGCACAAAGAAATACAAAGTGTACAAAGAATTCGGTTGATAATCAATCGTTGTTTCTTGGCCTCCCTTGTTTCGTGCTGTGAAACTTTCTGTTTTGGGGTAACCTCATTTTTTGGAATTTATTGTGAACATCCTTCCATTGTTCTTAATCTTGACGCAAAAGAACAAAGCCCTTCCCATTGTTAAAAACATTCTACTTCCCAGCTCCTTTCAAACTCCCCACCTGGCGGTAGTTGTTCAATCCCTTCTTTTTCTTCAAGAAGCTGGTTGTGATCTGTGCTGTCTGCAATACCACACCAGGGTTCCAGGCAGATAAACGGTGCATCTTTGGCAGCCCAGATGCCGAAGAAAGGAAAACTGTTGAAATGAAAATGAAGACCATGAGCATGTTTATCTGAAGCCAGTGTGATTCTATTGCTGTCCAGGTTTTTTAAAACAATGGCATCTTCATAAAAAAGTTTGTGCTGCAAGGCAAGGTGGTTGCCGGGGGTGGGCAGGGCTTCTGTAATATTACTAATGAGGCCATCTTGCAATTTACAACGGAGCAGTTCTTCTGCCTGGTTAAACTGCAGGTAGTAATCAGAATACTTACTATTAGGGATAAAGGGAAGTGCAAAAGCCGGATGAGCGCCAATCGAAAAGAGCAGGTCGCTTTTGCCAGTGTTACTTATTTCGTAGCTGCAGGAAAGAGTTTTGCCTTGCAGGCGATAGCGTATTTGCAAGAGGAACTCAAAAGGAAATACTTCATGGGTTCCGGTATCATCGCCTAGAGAAAAGAGTGCCTCTGTATCACTGACCTGCTGTGCAATAAAAATTTTTTCTCTTGCAAAGCCATGTCGTGATAATTTATACGCCTTGTTACGATAGTAGTAAGTGTCTTCTTTTAGCGTGCCCACAATCGGAAATAATACAGGGCTGTGTTTGCCCCAGTAAACCGCATCGCCGCTCCACATGTGTTCAATGCCGGTTGTTTTGTTTTGCAGGCTTTGCAGTTCGGCGCCAGCTGGTGTAATAGCTGCCCGCAGCCATTCATTTTGCAAGATGATCATGTTACAAAAATATTGTTTTTTCTACGCTGAATCCTTTTGTAGAAATAGTAGTGCCGCTCAATTGAAATCAAACACGAAGCCGCCATAAATATTGCCGTCTAATATGCCCGATCTTCCCTTTCGTTTTTCGTTCTGCATCCAATCATTGTCGCTTATGTAGCTCACACGAAAATGTTTCATCCTAAAAGCAAAAGAGTAACTGAGTTGTTTAAAAGTAAGTCCGGCAGAAAGCAGGGCGTTGTTAAAGGGCACATAGTTGAGGCCAAGGCTGGCATCATACCATCCGTCTTCGGTCAACAAAATATCAGTGCCCACGTTCAGGCGCTGCCATTTGTACACCAGCCCCAATCCAAGAGAGCGTTGTTGCTGCAGGGGTATATTGGCCTGGCCGGGCACGAAGGCATCCGAATACAATTCAGTGCCTGCCAGGTTCATAAGGTTGATGCCGACCTGCAGAGAAGGCGTGGCCTTGAAGCTGGCAGAAACATCTAGATCAAAATGTTGTTCATTGATGCTGCTGTCCCGAAAAGTTCCCTTGCCCTTAGAGTTCACATTTACAACATTTGGAATGTTGAATTGCTGCCAGGTAGATTTCACACTGAGTCCTACACTCAAGCGATCATTTATTTTATAGCCAGGGCTTAGGTAGGCAGCAAATTCTTTCAACTTCATGTTCACAGAATCTTCCGTACGGGGAGAGGTGCCTTGAAAAAAAGTTACTTGTCTAAATTCATCCTGCCTGGTATAAATGCCACCGGTACCCAGCGAAAATCTATCATTGATCTTGTAAAAGCCACCAAGTTTGGCGTTGTTCTTTAAATTAGTGAGCAGGCTGATATTTCCGTTGTGCCGGCTCAATGCCGTTGCCGAAGGATTCCAAAAAACTGCCTCCGATAAATCCCGGGAAGGTGCAAAATTGAAACCAGTATTGGCAGATTCAAACATGGGTGAAGCCAGCAGGAACTGGCCATAATTGATATTGCCTGGCCCAAGGCTACTGGCAAAAAAATCATTTTGTGGAAAGCCCGTGGTACCCACCACGGATATAAGTGTGGTTAAAAAATTAAGAAACGGTGGCGCACCCACCAAAGCCGAAGCTGCCGAAACTTTTTCGAGGTTCTGGCCGGGCTGTTTTACTACCATGTTCAATACGCTGTCTGCGGCCAGGGGCACCAGTTCGGCCTGGCTGCAATTGGTGTTCAGCATCCAGTCTTTAATGGTTACATAACGTTTGTTGTCGGCCCGGTTCTGCCGGTCCTGGTCTTCTGAAATAAAAACTCTTTTGCTGGCTTCTACACAATTGCTGCACCGGGATATCACATATACCGTTACCTGTTTGTCTTGCAGGCGGGCAAGCGGCAAGCCGGTATTCACTTCAAAATAACCCGAGGGGCGGGAGGCGGTAACCGTTGCCAGCGACGGCCGAAAAGCCGGCACCACCACAATATTTTCTGCGCCACGGGTGGAGTTAGCAGTTTGGTTAAGGCATTTTATTTTTCCTTTGATGATGAGCTGCTGGCTTTGCAATTGGCCGCAAAAACAGCAAAAGAGAGAAGCACTGAGCAGTAGAATTTTCATGGCTGTAATTTTTATTTTGCAATGGGGTTCAAAAAAATATCCTGGTTTTGAATGTTGGGAGCTTGTATCCTGAGAGCAATGGTTTTGTCTTCAAAATCTTTGTGCGATGTGGTGAGGTTGATTTCATCACCCAGCGTATATTCCTCCAGGCGAAGGTTATAAGTTCCATCTGTGATGGAAATGGCATAGTAGCGGGTGCCATCTGCACTCACTTCTACTCCTTTAATGGGTAGCTCGGCGGCGGTTTTTATTTTGCCCGAAATAAAAACTACCGTGGTTAAAGGCAGCGTAAGCTCCAACGGTTTTGAGTTGTGGAGAAGCGTATCAAACACTTTGCTGGCATAGCCCGGGCTAGATACTTCTATTTTCATATTGTTGTAAAATGTACCGGCAGGGATGCTCGTAAAAAGTGCCTGCCCCATTTTATCTATAGATTGTGTGCGAATGTATTCCGGCAGGTAAATCTTTACTTCTCCCTGCGTGATGGGATTTTTTTTCCAATCGAAAAGGCGGATGGTAATATTTTTATCTCCCCCGTTGCTTGACAGCATCAGCCCAACTAGAAGTATGCTAAGCAGTCCTGCAAAAGGCCCGGCCATTTTTAGCAGGGGCGAAGGTTTTAGTTGTTGCTTAAAAGTATAGATGTGTACAAGGCCCATGATAAAAGCAGCGATGCCCATACCGAATGCTGCCAGCAAGATGATCCGTAAAGTTTGGCTGCTGCCATCTTTTTGTTGCCCGTAAATGAGCAGGCAGGCTGCGCAGACGGCGAGCCCGGCACCGGTCAACAGTTGTTGGCGGCGCAGGTAATTGTTACCCCCCACTGGTTTGGTTGGGCGGCAATTGCCGCTACCCGTGTTTTGTGCCATCATGTGGCCGATGGACTGAAACAGTAATTCCAATTCGGGGTGATCGGCTTCGCCATCCCAATTAAACAAGAGCGCAGTTTCTGTGCGTTTAAAAGCCAGGGGCAGTTTAAGGTTCTCCAGCATAACAGGTACGAGCTTGCCTTTGGCGGCTGCCTCGCTGGCTTCGTTCTTTACCCATTCCGAAGCAATGGAGCGCTGCGTCCACACAACCAGTACACAAGATGCTTTTTGTAATTCGGTTTCAATCACCGTATCGTATTGTTGGCCAATGGGTATATGCCGGTCCCACCAAACGCTCCATCCTTTTTCTTCTAAGAGCTGGGCTATACGTTGTACGATGGTTTTATCCGTGCTGGAATAACTGATAAAGATATCTGCCATAATTGAATTTTATAAAGGGGTTGAGGGGAAGCAACAGGGTCGTTTATCGCCGGTTGTTGGTAGTGCCTTTTTAATGATCCCTTTTCCGGTCTGAAACGGCTGGTACAATAATGCAGAACCTAAAGTACAATAATAATTACCGGATACCTATACCTCAATAAGGGAGAAGCTGCCGGGAAGGTAGTTGCTTTCATCGCAAAGTTCAAGTGGAAACATTAGAGCTATAAGCATGCTGAACGAAGATTACAGCCGTTGCACTTTGCGAGTATTGAACTTTCTTACTGTTCGTTTACCTGGACGCAAAATAACCAATCCCGAAATCTGTTCCACTGCTGTATATTGGTTATTAACCCAAAGTTTGTATAGCTTTAGATTTACCTTAACTGCAATAAAACATGCCAGCTGAACCCACAGATTTTGATAAATTTTATGCTGAAAAAATTGAACCGGTAGTTCCCCGTTTAAAAGAAGTGCAGGCTGAGAGCCAGGCGTGGAAGTCGGGTATGGTCGTTTCCATTTGTGTGGCTGCCTTTTACTTTATAAGCGTGTATGTAAACCCATCTTCAGGCGACGGTTGGTTTATATTTTTATTAGTTTGCACGATACTCCTTTGTTTTTACCAGTATGTGCGCAGCAAGGACATTTACGTAGAAGAACACAAAACCCTGGTGATAAGGGAAGTGATAAGCTATGTGGCACCAGGGGTTGTTTTTAAGCCGTTTAAAAATGTTTCATCCAAAGCTTTTAAAGAAAGCCGGCTTTACCAGTATGATTACAAATACTATGAAGGCAACGACTATATGGAGGGTGTCATCAACGGTATTCGTTTTCAATGTTCGGAGCTCAACGTAACTTGTAACGACCCAGATGGAGCTGGTTTTCTCACTGTTTTTAAAGGGCTGTTTTTTGTGGCTGCATTGGGCGGCCGCATCAGCGGCGGAACTTTTATCTGGCCCCGTAAAGAACATGCTGGTGCGGAACGTCTCAACGATTATTATGAATTGCTGCCTATAAAGGGCACGCAAAAAATTAGCACTGGCGATGATGGCTTCGACCAATATTTTCGCCTGCGAAGCAGTGCCCCATCTGAGGCAGCCATGCTGCTCACTACCGAACGGCGTCAGGCTATGTTGAAAATATGCCAGGCCACACAGCTTCCACTCTCCTTTTCGTTTGTAACTGGGCGTTGTTATGTGGGTATACCTCTAAAAGATGATCTACTGGAAGCTTCGAGCGGAGAGGCCGGCCAAAAAGCTGAAGTGCAAAAACATTATATAACTATTTCGCTGATCGCAGGTTTGATCCGCCAACTGGCTTTGCCAGATTTATTGTAGAAAAAAAAATCTCTGGAAGCAGGTTCCGCTGGTTCTACACAAAAAAATTCTATAGCCAACAAAATAAAATTAACCCGTCATGCGTTGGGGAATTACAGCGTCAGATACGGCAGTGTTTACACGCATTAGTGTTAGTTATCATTTCATGCCATTGGTATAAAACTGGCACGGTTTTAAAGTCTTATTTGTTAAACAATCTTTTATGAAAAAGCAAACATCCCACAGTTTTTCAACAGTATTATCATCGGGCTCACGCAAGGTAAAAAGCACTGACAGCAAGGCCCGCAGACTTTTATCTAAAGCAAGGCGATACATTTATACAGAGCAGGACCTGGGTGAAGGTAGGTTGAACATGGGCATAACTGCCGCAACCTATGCAGCGCTAAGTGCTACCTTTTAAAAAAGTGTCTTGGGGATCTTTTTTATAACTAAGTGTCAAGTTTGTCACCAAGTCTGTCTATGTCATCCTCGTACACATCGGGTAATTTTTCCAACTGTGCCTTTGCAATCAGGTAACCACCCACCGCACTCATAAGTCCTATCAGCATAAGGCCAATGAGGTTGGCTGTTCCTAAAAACATAGCTCCCAATACAAGGCCTAATACTTCTGCAGCAAACCAACATAAAATGGTGATGATTTTCCATTTAATTGGCCGCTCGCCTTTGGTGAGTGCCAGTCTTCCCATATGCCTGCATAAAAAAATGAGGGCGATAATCTCTATCATGATAATGTGTGTAAAATAGAGTAACCTTATACCAAAGCAATATCAAAATTTACCAGCTGTACAAACTCCGCCAGGCGGGTATCTATATCTTCTTTTGTAATTTCCTTCATGCGCTCCGGCCCAAATTTTTCTACACAAAAACTTGCCATGGCGCTTCCCACAATGATGGCTGTTTTCATGTTTTCGAAACTGATGTCTTTGGTTTTAGCCAGGTAGCCTATGAAGCCCCCGGCAAAAGTATCGCCGGCGCCGGTTGGGTCAAATACCTCTTCCAATGGAAGGGCTGGTGCAAAAAACACGTTGTTTTCATGAAACAACAAAGCACCGTGTTCTCCTTTTTTGATGATCAGGAATTTAGGCCCCATTGTCAAAATTACTTTGGCAGCTTTCACAAGAGATACTTCTCCACTCAGTTGTCTTGCCTCCGCATCGTTCACCATCAACACATCTACTCTTTTAAGTACGGCTTTCAGATCCTCCAAAGCAATATCCATCCAAAAGTTCATGGTATCCATCACAATCAGTTTGGGCCTTTCCCTCATCTGGTCTATCACACTTAGCTGCAGCTTAGGCATCAGATTGCCTAACATTAAGAAGTCTGCGCCCTGGTAGCTTTCAGGTACAATGGGATTAAAATCTTCCAGCACATTTAAGTCTGTTACCAAGGTATCACGGCTGTTCATGTCCAGGTGATACTTACCGCTCCAGAAAAAAGATTTTTTATCTGCTACTACTTCCACGCCTTCTGTTTGCACACCACGGCTTTGCAATTCGGCCATTTCTTCCTGCGGAAAATCGTATCCTACAATAGAAATTTGTTGAACCGGCTCTATGAAGTTGCTGGCTGCATAAGCTACATAGGTAGCAGAGCCGCCTACGATTTTATCTACTTTGCCAAAAGGTGTTTCAATTGCATCGAAGGCCATGGTACCAACAGTAATAAGAGACATAGTTTGAAGTTTTGTGCTGTGATTTTTTTTGCGCTGCAAAAGTAGCGGAATATGTTGAATGGGCAAGGGACTGGAAGGAACAGGTGTACTCGGCTTGTTATTTCCCTTATACAAAAAAGCAAACAGCACCTGTTCATCATGTTAATTTGAAATTAGCAGACCTATCACTTTGAAAAGTAGGAGTAGTGCCCCTTGTTACCGGCCTATTTTTGTAATTTTGTAGCCATGTTATTGCAAATTCACCCGGAAAATCCGCAGCCAAGGCTTATTAAACAAGTGGCTGAGTGCTTGTTGGATGGGGGCATCATTGCCTACCCAACTGATACCATTTATGGTCTTGGCTGCGATATCTTTCAGCCAAAGGCGGTGGAAAAAATATGCCGCTTAAAGGGTATAGACCCTGCCAAAGCGCAACTATCTTTTATTTGCCGGGACCTAAGTCACCTGAGCGATTACACCAAAAGCATCAACACGCCTTTGTACAGGGTACTGAAACATTACCTGCCCGGGCCGTTTACTTTTATTTTGTCGGCCAGCAAACAGGTGCCTAAAATTTTGCAAAGCAAAAAAAGTACGATCGGCCTGCGCATACCAGGTAATATAATTTGCCAGCATATACTGGAGGCGCTTGATCATCCATTACTCAGCACCTCCCTACCCGGCGAAATGGTAGAGGAGTATACCGACCCTGAAATTATACAGGATCGCATTGGCCATATTGTAGATTTTGTAATTGATGGTGGTGCTGGTGGCATGGTGCCCAGTACCATTGTAGACTGTACTACCGATGACTGGACGGTGATAAGGCAGGGGTTGGGTGAGTGGAAGGAGGAGTAGAATTCAAAATTCAAAATTCAAAATTCAAAATTCAAAAGTCAAAGGCTGAAAAGTGAACAGTGAAAAGTGAAAGCCTGCCGGGACAGAAGGGACGGGGTCAATGGTCAAAAGTCAAAAATTACCAATCTAAAGTTGAGCTTCAGACGATTAATTATACAACGTACGGCTTAATTCCTGTCTCTGTTGTTATGTTTTTTGCGGTAGATGGAACGGTCTGCTTTTCTTTTTTCTGTTTTTATATCTTTTCTTTCTGCCTTCGTTACTAAGCCATCTGCTTTAGCGCTTTTACATCTTGTCTTATTTCCTTTTGTTGTTTGGCTAACCTAAATGTTTCTGCTTTGGTTAATTCTCCACTTCTTACGCCCTGCCCGATTTTTACTTTGTCGCTGGGGTTGGGAGCTACTTGTGCATTTAGGCTGCTGGCAGCAATGATCATGATTACAAAAACTGCAAGGATTTTTGTTCCGTTTATAATAATATTTTTTAGATTTTCAAAAGCCAGGTGTTGTACCTGTTGGCGAAAATAAGACCAACGGCAATCGAGATGGTTTAACGAAGAATTATTTTAATGGAAGGGATTGATAAGAGAATCTTAATCAACTAAAATTTCTATCTGCGCTTGGGCGGGAAGAATATTAAAACTTTTGCGATGGTAGGCACAGAGGCCGTTCAGTTCAATGGCTTTTCGGTGTTCCGATGTTCCGTATCCCTTGTTGCTATTCCAACTATAGCAATCATACTCTTTGTGCAGTTGCTGCATGTATTCATCACGGTAAGTTTTGGCAAGCACACTTGCTGCGGCTATAGATGCATATATACCATCGCCCTTTACAATGCACTGATGGTTGATATGATCGTAAGGTTTGAACCGGTTGCCATCTATTAGAAGTTGCTCGGGCAATACACTTAACTGCGCAATGGCCAGGTGCATGGCTTTAAAAGATGCCTGTAAAATATTGATCCGATCAATATCGTTGTTGCAAACAGAAGCTACTGTAAAGGCAATGCATTCTTTTTCAATGATAGGTCTTAGCAAGTCACGGGTTTTTTCATTGAGCTGTTTGCTGTCATTTAGGAGGGGATGATGAAAGTCTTTCGGAAGTATGACGGCTGCTGCAAACACTGGCCCGGCATAACAACCACGGCCTGCCTCATCCAATCCTGCTTCTGTATAATTTTTATCGAAAAATGCCTGCAACATATGCAACAAATATCAGCATTTATTTTAAAAGCTTCCTGAATGAATTGATTTACAAATGGCGGCAGTAACTTGCACCCGATATGGAACAGACGATACGTAACCGCAACAATAAACAGGTGGGTACCTGGCTGCTGATAGGGGTAGCCATGATCATTGTGCAGGTAATGATAGGGGGTATTACCCGGCTTACAGAATCAGGACTTTCTATTACAGAATGGAAACCTATTACCGGTACCATCCCTCCTCTCAATGACGCTGCCTGGCAAATAGAGTTTAATAAATACCGCAGTACAGATCAGTTTAAATATGTACATCAGCATTTCTCTCTGAGCGATTTTAAGTTCATCTTTTTTTGGGAATGGTTTCACCGGGTGTGGGCAAGATTGCTGGGCATCGTTTTCCTGGTGGGCTTTGTATATTTTATTGCAAAGAAAAAATTCAATAAGCAGATGATCACGCCCATGATCATTTTGTTTTTGCTGGGAGCTATGCAAGGGTTGGTTGGATGGATTATGGTAAAGAGTGGCCTTGTACCCGAAAAATATTACGTGGGTCATGTAGAACTTACCACGCACCTGATGGCCGCCATCATGCTGCTTGGCTACACCGCCTGGTTTGCATTTGGTTTGTTGCCCGGCATGCACAAGAAAGTAGTGCAAACAAACTTGCGCCCGTACCTGTACGGCCTGGGGTTTTTCCTGTTCCTGCAATTGATGTATGGTGGTTTTATGGCAGGCCTTAAAGCCGCTACAGCGGCACCTACCTGGCCCGATATCAACGGCAGTTTTTTGCCGGGCAGCCTGCTGGAGCAATCGCCGATGATGCAAAACTTTGTAAACAACCCCATCATGGTGCACTTTATGCATCGCGGCCTTGGTTACGGCATCCTTATTTTTACCATCATTTATTTTGTAGAGTCTAGAAAAATCATCGGTCATGGCCTGTTTTCAAAACTGTCGGGTTTACTCGTTGGTCTTATAACAGCCCAGGTAGTTTTAGGAATACTTACGGTGATAAATGCCACCAATAATGCAGCCCTTGTATGGCTGGGAGTCAGTCACCAGTTTGTTGCTATGCTTGTTGTACTGTGCCTGCTGGCGCTCTTGTTCCTGCAGCAAAAGCCAACCTTTACAAGGGTCAAATAAATGCGGGCAAACATATTTGCCGTATTTTAGAGGACCAATAGATGAGATCAGCCCTTAAAAATATCTACTCTTTTTTCCCTGTCCAGCTTTTCCTGCTTCACTTTAGAAAGTACCAGGTGTTGCTGTTGTTCTGGTATATTCTCGGCAGTACCATTAACAGTAGTTTTCTAAAAAACTTTGGCGCCGATGCCTTGTTTTTTGCGCCAGAATACCTGGGTTCTGTAAATATGCTCGGCGCTTTTATTACGGGTGTAGCCTGGGGCATTTTCATCATGAGTTGGAACATCACCACCTTTATTTTGCACAGCAAGCGTTGCAAATTTCTAGCTACCACCACCAATCCTTTCTTAAAATATTGCATCAACAATAGCCTTCTGCCATTGGCATTCCTCCTATTTTATTTTATCCGGCTTTACCATTTTGACGATTACAAGGAACTGATGAACTTCCAGGAGATCAGCGGCATTATAGGTGGAATGTTGCTCGGTATTATTTTTTTACTGGCAGTTTCGTTTGCTTATTTTTTTGGTGCCGGCAAAACTATCAGCCGGAGTATGACGGCCATCATTTCCGACCCTGGCTCTTTTACTAAAACCTTTAAAAAGCGCTCTCAGCCGATGGATGACTTTGGCCTGAAAGTAAAATATTATTTATCGGGATCAATGAAGTTGCATACCGTTCGCAGCGTGGGTCATTACAGGGAAGATTTCATAGAGGCAATTTTTAAGCGACATCATATTGCTGCGATAGCCTGCATGCTGCTGGCATTTATTTTTTTGGTGCTGCTGGGTTTCTTCCTGGAACTGCGCATTTTTGAAATGCCGGCTGCTGCCAGTATTCTTATTTTTTTTGCAGTGATGATTGGTTTTATTGGTTCGCTCACTTACTTTCTGCAAAGCTGGAGTTTGCCCGTAGCCATCCTGTTCATCTTTGTGATAAACCTATTGTACGAGTTGGAAATTATAGACCCGCACAACAAGGCTTACGGGCTAAATTATACCAACAGCAAAAGCCGGCCAGACTATAACAAGCAAAGCCTGCAAGCCTTGTGCGATACCGGGCAGGTAGCTGCAGACAAAGCAGCTATGATAACCGTGCTGGAAAAATGGAAGGCCAAACAGCAACAGGAAAAACCACTGATGATTTTTATCAATGTGAGTGGTGGAGGCTTACGCAGTGCAGCCTTCGTGATGAATACATTGCAACAACTGGACAGCAGTACCCATGGAAAGTTAATGCAGCACACTTTTCTGATTAGTGGTGCAAGCGGCGGGATGCTGGCGGCTACCTATTACCGTGAGTTATACCGCTATAAAATAAAAGACAGCACGCTGAATCTTTACAACAAAAACTTAAACGATAATATTTCCGGCGATCTGCTGAACCCCGTCTTCACATCTATGATAGCCCGCGACATTTTTGCTCCTATGCAAAAATTTTCTGTTGGCAACAACCGTTACATCAAAGACAGGGGCTATGCGTTTGAGAAAAAGTTAAGTGATAATACAAAGGGCCTGCTAAACGTGCAGTTAAAGGACATTGCGGAAGATGAGGCCGCCGCCCGGGTGCCGATGATTATTTTTAACTCAGTGATAAAGAGTGATGGCCGCAAGCTCGTCATCGGCACACAGCCCCTGAGCTTTATGATGAAGCCCCGTTTTTTTCAGGCAGATACGGCCATAAGCGCCGATGCCGTAGACTTTGGAGCTATGTTCAAAGAGCAGGACCCCATGAACCTGCGGGTGCTTACTGCCATGCGGATGAATGCTACTTTCCCTTATGTGTTACCCAACGTGTGGCTACCCAGCAACCCGGTGATAGATGTGATGGATGCGGGCCTAAGAGATAACCTGGGGGCCGAAACAAGCCTTCGGTTTATTGATAATTTTAGAGAATGGATTAAAGAAAATACCGGGGGAGTGGTGTTGCTGCAGTTAAGAGATCGTGTGAACGATGACTGGATGACTAAACCAGAAGCTGCTTCCCTGACAGATATGATTGTAACCCCGGCCACTATGCTACAACATAACTGGTTTGCGTTGCAAAATTATTTCCAGGCTGACCAATACAGTTATTTCAACAACAACCAGGATAGCCTTTTGAAAAAAATAACTATACTCTACAAGCCTGCAAAAGTTGACAAAGGTGCAGCACTCAATTTTCATTTATCTGCCAGGGAAAAAAGAGATATCATGTTATCGTTTTACAGCGATGTGAATGCAGAAGCTGTAAAAACAATGCGGTCACTTTTGAAATAGATTGCATGGCAGCTTTTCATAAATTATTCAGGCTGTAAAAGTTTGAAAGCATTTTCTGCAATTTCAATTTCAAACCTTGCAGCTGTGCCGGCTGGGTCGCCGTCAATATGCAGGGGCGCATATTGTAAATTGTCTATCTCCAATTTTTTGGTCTGAAAATAAAAAATATCCTTTGATCGAAATCTTTTGCGGGTGTTGGTAATCTCCCCCAGGCTTATTTGTTTGCCAAGCGCATAAAGCAATTTAAGTTTGCTCATCTTATTCACTATCACTACATCCAGCAAGCCGTCGCAAATACTGGCCTTAGGGGCAATGGTAACGTGGTTGCCAAACTGGTTGCTATTGGCTATGCTGATAAAAAAAGCGTCTCTTTTTATTTCAAGGTCCTGCAACCTGATCACAAAAGAGTAAGGCCTTGCTGAAAAGAAATTTTTCAGTGTTTGCTTTACATAAGTTGCCAGCCCTCTTTTATTCTGCTTAGCAAAATCGTGGGCAACTTGTGCATCAAAGCCAAGGCCACTTAGCATGCAACTAAACTGTTTGTTGATGTAAAAGCCATCAATGTAAAATGCTTTGCCCTCAAAAATAATATCCAGTGCCTTTTCTGTATGGGCAGGTATGCCCGCTGCCAAAGCCAGGCCATTACCAGATCCCATAGGTATAATACCGATGTTTACTTTTACATTTTGCAAGGCGGCAGCAATTTTATTGACCGTGCCATCTCCACCGCACACAATGATATCGGTTATATTTTCCGCCTCAATTTTTGACGGCAAATAGCTATAGTCTCCGGCAGCATTGGTGTCTAAAATTTGAAAAGGAATATTTTTTTCTGCAGTGCGTTTCTGAATAGTATCTACCAGTATATTTTTTGCCCCTGTGCCAGAGATAGGGTTTATGAAATAAATGAATTTGCGTAGTATCTGAGACAATCCGTCTGTTTTAAAAATGTGAGCAAGCTATTTTAATTAAAGAATAATTTGGGGTGTTCAAAACAACAGTAAGGGCACTAGAACATCTTGGTAAGCTTAATTGCCACCAGTAGCGAATTATTCGTAAACAATTTTCATTGCTACAGCACAATTGTTGCAAATTTTGATTGCTCGCAATCCTACTTATCGCCATAGTGAAATTTGCACTGAACTATCGTACATTTCTGATTTACGCCCTTTGTTCCGGTTATACAATAGACCAACCGGTGTTCTCCTGTAATTCTTCTTGACCAAAACCCTCTCAAGGCAAATTTTAGTGGCTCTGTTTTCCCAATACCTTTGAATGGATCCTGCTGTACAGATGTAAGTAAGTCTTTTATTTTGGCAGCAACATCCGTGTCGTTTTCAAGCCAGTAGGTAAACTCTTCCCAGGCATGAGATGTAAACTCAATATTCATACAAACCACCAGTTAATCTAATTTGTAAGTTGTTGTTTTTCCTTCACCCATTTGATCTATAGATTCCCGAAGTCTGGTGCTATTGCTTTTTGTAGATAAAAGATGTTCTGTTTCCAATAAAGAATTGTATTCCTGAATGGACATTATTACAACAGCGTCATCATCCTTTGTTCTCGGGATTACCAGCACTTCAGACGATTTAGATACATAATCAAAATATTCCTTCATGCCCTTTCTCAATGTAGAGATGCTTACTGCTTTCATAACTTAGGTTTTAACTACAATCAAATGTACATTATTCTGTACAAAAATTTGTACAACAAAGTGTTGGCATATTGTTTACACGGATGCAATCAATTTTATTTTAAAAGTGCTACCAACGCATCAATGCACTTGCCCAGGTAAAGCCACTGCCAAAAGCGGCCAGGCACACGAGGTCTCCCTTCTTAACTTTACCAGCCTCCCAGGCTTCGGAAAGTGCAATGGGAATGGAGGCAGCTGTAGTGTTGCCATATTTTTCTATGTTGTTGAATACCTGGTCATCTCTTAGCTGCAATTTTTGCTGCACAAATTGTGCAATGCGCAGGTTAGCCTGGTGGGGGATGAGCAGGTTCAGATCCGAAGGTTTAAAATTGTTTTTGGCCAAAGCTTCGTTGATCACTTCAGGAAATTTTACTACTGCTTTTTTAAATACTGCCGGTCCATCCATGTGTGGGTAGTTTTGTATGTTGTCTATCATGGCATGGCTCATAAACATTTCGCCAATGGGTGCATCATCAAAGCTGGCCAATGGCTCCGGCGCCCAATGGTTGGCGTGAGTGCCTGGGTTAAACATTGCCAGCATCTCTGCATTTTCTCCATCGCTGTGCAGGTGAGTGCTCAGTATGCCGCGGCCTTCTTCTTTAGAGGGTTGTAGTACTACGGCAGCGGCGCCATCTCCAAAAATTACAGATATGTTGCGGCCCCGGGTACTGAAGTCTAAACCAAAGGAATGTTTTTCACTTGCCACGAGCAATATGTTTTTATACATGCCAGTCTTAATAAACTGGTCGGCTACCGACAAGGCATATACGAAACCACTGCATTGATTGCGAATGTCTAAAGCACCCACTTCTTTCATTTGCATAGCCCGCTGCAGCAACACACCACATCCGGGAAAATAATAATCTGGGCTAATGGTGGCAAAGATGATAAAATCTACATCGTCTTTGCTAATGCCAGCTCGCTCTATGGCGATGCGGGCAGCTTCTACACCCATGGTAGTGGTGGTTTCTTCGGTGCGGTGGGCATAACGTCTCTCCTTGATACCAGTACGTTCCTGTATCCATTCATCTGACGTTTCCATGTATTGCAGAAGATCGTTGTTGGTGACAATATTTTGAGGTAAGTAGTGTCCTATTCCAGCTATGACAGTTTGATGCATATGAAATCTTTTTTTAAGCAATTGAATCTGTAAAATTAGCTCTTTTAGGTAGGTAACAACTAATTAATGCTGTTGAAGCCAGGCAAACAATTCCATGAGCCAGGCAATGCCAACATGAATGAGGAGGCCTCCCCAAATGCTTTTGCTGTAGTAGCAAATTATGCCCAGTAACCAGCCGCCAAAAAAACTGCTGATGGCTTCTGCCAAAGGCTTATCCAGGTGGATGCAACAATAAAAGCAGGCAGCAGGTAGGATGGCATGGCTGCCTGAGAGGCGAAAGAAGGCAAGAACCAGGAAGGAGCGAAAGAAAAATTCTATGCTCATAAAATCGAAAGCATAGAGTATTTCAAAACGAAGCCAACTGGCCAGGCTTGCGGTATCCCGGTTGCCAATGGCTTTGAAAGCCCGTGGGTAGTGTTCTAAGAAAGAAGGATTGAAACTTGCCCAGCTGAGAAATGGCAGCATTAAAAAAATCAGTATGAAATAGGCAGGCAAGCTGGCTGTTCTTTCTAAGCCATAGCTATTTTTTGCAGCGCCATCCATACAATACCAACAAAAGGCTGCGGGCAGCAGTAGTGCCAGGGACTTAAGAAAAAGATTAGCGGTGTAAAAATTTAGGAAACCATTTGCCCATTGCCCGTTAAACGAGGGCATGAATGCTGCCAGGTTGAGTTGCACCCTGAAAGTGAAGAATGCGGGCGCCAGGAGGAGGAGGAGCCAAAAGCATTTTTTTGTTGGATAACTTAGGTTTTTGAAAAAAAGCGGTTGCAGCAAGTAAGCTGCAAAAAAAGGAATTGCGTAGAGCAAATAGCGACTGAGCCATGGGGGCAGACCTTTGCTCAGAAACAAATTGACCAGGCCGGCCCCCGCATAGTTTTGGTATAGTAATACTCCCAACAGCAGAGCAACAGCTAATAAATAGCCTATGCTAAAGTGGTTTATATAATACGAGCGGATGTATTGAAAAATCTGCCTGATGCCAGGAACCATACTTAAAAATAAGGATTGCTCCTGTTTTTAAACTGGCCTGTTGAGCGTATCCCACAATAAATCTTTCAGCGGCAGCAGGCCTTGCCCGGTGATGGAGGAAATAAAAATATGGGGAATATTCTTAGGCAATTCTTTTTCAATGGCCTCTTTCAATTCATCATCCAGCATATCAGATTTGCTGATGGCAATTACAAAATCTTTTTGCAACATGTCTGGATTATACTGCTCCAGTTCGTTTCGCAAGATTTCAAATTCTTTTTTATGATCGGGGCTGTCTGCCGGCACGAGGAACAACAAAATAGAGTTGCGCTCAATGTGGCGAAGGAAACGATGCCCAAGGCCCTTGCCTTCGGACGCACCTTCGATAATACCCGGAAGATCGGCAATGCAAAAACTTTTGCCATCCCGGTAATCTACAATACCCAACTGTGGTGTAAGGGTGGTAAAGGCATAGTCTGCAATCTTGGGTTTGGCTGCCGTAATGCGGCTGAGCAAAGTAGATTTTCCTGCATTGGGAAAACCAACGAGGCCAACATCTGCGAGTACTTTTAGTTCCAGTACTTTAAACCCTTCCACACCATCTTCCCCGGGCTGGGCATATTCCGGCGCCTGGTTGGTAGATGTTTTAAAATTACTGTTACCCAAGCCTCCACGGCCACCCTTCATTAAAATGATCTCCTGGCCGTCATGCAAAATTTCTGCTTCTATTTCGCCCGTTTCATCATTTTTTGCAATGGTACCCAGTGGCACTTCAATAATAATATCTTTACCCGTTTTTCCGCTGGAATTGTTGCCGGCACCGTTGCCCCCATCTTCTGCCAACACATTTTTATAATACCTGAGGTGCAGCAAGGTCCAAAGCTGCGTATTGCCTTTTAAGATAATGTGTGCGCCCCTGCCGCCATCGCCACCATCTGGCCCGCCCATTGCAGTCAGCTTGTTACGCATAAAATGTTTACTGCCTGCGCCCCCGTGTCCGCTGCGGCAGAAAATCTTTATCTGGTCTACAAAATTTGATCTTTCCATTGGCGGTAAAGGTCAGAAAAAATTTTCCATTAGAAGCGCAAAGATTAAATTGTGTAGATGAAGCATATCCTCCCTATGTTGTGTATGGCAGCTTTTAGCTGCAGCGCCCCACAAAAAATGGCTACCAGCGCCCTACCAGTTTGTGTAAGCCAACTCATTGCCAAATACCAGGAGGCGCCAAAAGAAAATCCACCACGAAAGATTTACAGTTACACTTACAAAGGGCAAACGGTGTACTATGTTACCGCTGCCTGCTGCGATATGTACAGCGATCTTTATGATACAGACTGCAAACTTCTGGGCCACCCTGATGGCGGCATTACCGGAAAAGGTGATGGAACTTTACCGGATTTTTCAACAACGAGAAGTAACGAGATGGTGGTTTGGGAGGATAAGAGGTGAGGAAAGTAAAAAATAAAAAAAGTCAAAAGGGCGAGAGTCAAAAGTGAAAGGTGAAAGGTGAAAGCCTTCCAGCCTAAACTGCATTTGGACGGTGGGAAAGGTACAAGCTCCCAGGCTGAACCGAATTCGACAAGGGTCAAGGATCGTTCAGTTATATTTTCTTAGGTAAACTAATAGTAAAGATTGATGAAGTTGTACACTGCAAAGATTTCACCTTTCACCCTGTCCCTTCGGTCCCGGCAGGCTAAAAGTAAAAAGTAAAAAGTCAAAAGGGCAGGAGTCAAAAGTGAAAGGTGAAAGGTGAAAAGCCTTCCAGCCTAAACTGCATTTGGACGGTGGGAAAGGTACAAGCTCCCAGGCTGAACCGAATTCGACA
>JBBSJJ010000070.1:0-20696 GCA_038257335.1 Chitinophagales bacterium
ACGTCTAACCTGGCTAGTTCGAAATCTACCAGGTTGGTATCTTTGGCTGGTTGTATGGGGGCAGTACCAAAATAAAGTTGCTGCCCGTTTTGGCTAAAACGAAGTGTTGCGTTCTCACTTACGGTGCTGCCTATGCGCATACCCGGGGTATGCTTGTCTGCTATAATCACTGCCGTATCTTTCCCCCTGGCCCAATGCCATAGCCGGTAAAACTTTTGCAAAGCTTTGCTGCTGCTATCCCGCTCGGCGGTAAAGGCAAGCTGGGTACCCGCCTCGTCAAACACAAAATTCTTGGCGTCATTCAGGCCCCTCATAATGGTATCTGCTACACCGGTTTCTAAATTGTACACCAATACCTGCGCTTTGCTGTTGGTATCCTTGCTATTTTTTGTTGTTTTAATAAACAGCAGGCGGCCTTTTTCATCAAAGCCATAATCGCTCACCAGTTTAAAAGAGCGATTGGTATTGGTAGCCAGGTTTTTCAACAGCAGCTCGGTACCTTCTGTGGCGGCTGCAGCTGCCGGAGCCTCATCGCCCTCTGCGTCTGCTTCTGCCAGGGCATCATCGGCTTTTTTATAAATTTCCTTCACCGCCTTTTTAGCGGCAGCCATTACTTCTTCCTTTTCAATTTTGCCTTTCACGGAATCCAGCGAAATGCGGATAATTGAGTCGGCCAGCTTTGTAAGCATATCTATTCTAACTTTTAAACTATCTGGCAGGGCTTTTTTCTTTGCACTATCTGGCACAGGTTTATCCAGGTGATAAGCCAACCAGCCAGTTCCTTTTTCCGGCGTTTTGTAAGATTTGATGCGGGGTATTTTTACAATGCTATCGGTACCCAGCAATACATACGCCAGGGAATCCCTGGGCATTTCATCTGGCTTTTTCTTTTTAATTTTGGCCTGTCGTGTATCCTGGTAGGGCGCTTTTATTTTTACAATGGCAAAACGGCTGTCTTGTGTAATGGCAGCACTGTAGCCCCTGGCAATTTTTTTGATGTAGCCTGTTTTAATGTTTTGGATGATCATTTCGCCATCGCCTTCCTGCGGGTTGATGGCATACAGAATGAAATTCCCATCATTGCTTATCAGCCTTTCCCCTACTGACTTCCAGCCATCGTACACGTCGTGGGTAAGAGCTTTCCTGGTCTGGCTATAGCCAAGGCTCGTGAGCAATAAAAGAGCGGGCAATAAAATTTTTCTCATATGAAGCTTGCGTTGTTTTGAAACTTAAAATATTGAGGCTGTTGAAATCGTAATCAACTTTCTACAGGTGGCAACTGTCTTTTGTTTTTTTCTATTTTATTGAGCAGCCATATAGAAATAACCAACCACATAACTCCCAGCGAAAAACCAGCCATTACATCGGTAAAATAATGTACCCTTAAATAAATACGGCTACTGCCCACTATCAAAGTTATGATCAACAGACTGGCAATGATTAAAGCCCTAAGGACTTTATTTTCTACTTTATTGTAAACAAGGTAAATGAACAGGCCAAAAAAAGTGAAACTCATAAAAGCATGCCCGCTGGGAAAGCTGTAGCCCGACGCTTCTCCTAACAAGGGCGTGAGTGGCCGCGGCCGGGTAAACAAAAGCTTTAACCCAAACATGAGCAAGAGACTGGAAAAAGCTACTGAAAAAGTTTTAATAGCAAACCAGGTATCCTTTCTCATAAAATAGGCTACGGCTATAATTAGAAGGTTTGCCGGCACCAAAAAATAATGGCCTCCAAGCAAGGTAAAAACCTCCATAATTGCAGTGAGATTGGGCGAAGTAATGCTCGTGAAGAAATCGAACACGGCATCATCAAGCCCATTTGCTTTGTGCACAAAAACGGTTCTTACAAGGAATACTACTAAAAATAAAGAAGTGAAAAACGCAGCCAGTATGATGATCATTTCAAGGCTGAGTACTTTAATTGTATTCAGTGTATTGAGAGCCTTCTTTTTCACCCATTTGTTCATAAATTATATCTTTAATGAAAACAACTGAAGGCCGGATGCTTTTCCTTTTAACTCCACAATACCGAGGCTCTCAGTTTGCCACTCCTTTAAATCTCCACAATCTACAAAATCCTTAGACACAATAAATTTTTGGTTGAGTTCATTGCAGGCACTTCTTATCCTGGCCGTGGTGTTCATGGTGTCTCCGCTCATAGCCAGGTCTCTTTTAATTACACCAATTTCGCCTACGGTAACATCACCCACGTGTATGCCCACCCTAAACTCTGGTATAATGTCGAAGCGCCGACGAAAAGCTTCGCTGTTTTTTTGAATATTTTTTCTTGCCTCGATCACTGCACGCAAAGAATTTTTTGCATTTTTTTTATTGTACAACCACGACACCACAATCTCATCTCCCACATACTGGTAAATGATACCGCCGTGTTCTATCAGGCCCATAGAGATGTGAAAAATAAAATCCCTGATAAATAAAAAATACTTTTCATGACCTAGCTTTTCGGCAATTGGGGTAGAGTCTTTTAGGTCTAAAAACATAACTATCCGGTTCTCCATTTTTGGCTTAAGATATTTACCTGCTAAAATATCAAAGAAAACACCGGGTGAATATTTATCATTGATCTCTATATATAACTGGGTTACCACAAATAGCACAATCCAGTACAGGGTTCGTTTAAGCAACCAGTTTATGCGCAGGGTTTCGTTTACAAAAGTTTTAAAAGAGTCTTCACTAGAAAGGCCAATAATGAACTTGTTGTCTACGAAGTGTACCAGGAAAGTCATAAGCAGGGCGGCAAATAACAAGATGACGGTTTTGACTAAAAAGTTTATCCACAGAGAGCTGTCTCTAATAATTCCCCGCAGGGTAAATACAAAGAGGTAGCCCATTACGAGGCTCATTAAAAAAACGAGGCAAGATCTTACTAGCAAAGACAGCGGGCTATTGAGGTATTGATAATTGTTTAATAGGGAAACAATCATATCGATAACCGTCCAGAAGAGCGCAATGTACAGAACCCTGCGAAAACGGTATTTACTCACGCCAGAAAAAATAGAATATGAAGTCCCGGAATTTAACATGAATTGGTTTGTAGGTAAGTGTATAACTCGGCTTGCGCATTGCGCTCTTCGCCGATAACAGGTATGCGTTGTTGTTCCATATTGGGTAGCAGCATCACAGCCTTGGTATTGTCGGCCCACTGAATGCTGAAGTAGTCTACAATTTGTTGGCGGCACTTTGCATCTTTTAATTTTATGCAAACTTCAATGCGCCGTCTTAAGTTTCGGGTCATCAAATCTGAAGAGCCCATGATGGCAACTGCCTCATCGCCGGCACCAAAAATAAACAGGCGGCTATGTTCCAGGTACTGATCTACAATTCTTTTGATGCTAATGTTTTCACTCTTGCCTGGCACACCCGGTACCAGGCAGCAAATGCTTCTTATAATCAGCTGAATTTGTACACCAGCCTGGCCGGCAGCATACAAAAGGTTTATAAAATAAGGTTCCTCCAGGTTGTTCACTTTAATGCGAATAAGTGCTGGCAATCCTTTTTTAGCTTTCTTAACTTCTCCCTCTATTAGTTTTTCAAAATCGTGAATGAGGTTGAACTGAGATACGTACAGGTCTTTAAATGATAATTCGCTTTTTGCAGGGTCTGCTTTTTTCTTCTGCATAAACTGTATGAGCTTGTTCAGTTCCTCAGACACATTCTCATCTATGGTCATGAGCACATGGTCTGTATAAAAACTGGCAGTGGTCTCATTAAAATTACCGGTGCTAAGCACAGAGTAGCTGGTTGTTTTATCGTTCACTCTTTTTTTGACCAGGGCAATTTTGGAATGCACTTTAATAGAAGGGTCGCTGTAAATAAGCCGCACGCCAGCCTGTTTCATTACCCTACTCCATTTTATATTATTGGCTTCGTCGAACCTTGCTTTTAGTTCTATAAAAGCGGTTACTTTTTTGCCATTTTTTGCAGCACTGATGAGTGCGTTCACTATGTGCGATTCCGTTGCTACCCTGTATAAAGTAATATATATCTCGGTTACATCTACGTCTATGGCTGCCTGGTTAAAGAAACTAAGCACGGGCATGTAAGAGTGGTAGGGCAAATGCAGGAGCACGTCTTGCTGGCGAATACTATCGAAAATATCCCCGTTAACAGTTGAAGGTGGACATAAAATTCTTTTTCTAGTTTGGTAATGAAGGGAGCTGTCAAAGGAGGGAAATGTAAACAGGTCGCTAAGATTGTGATAGCGCCCCCCCTCAAAAAGATCCTCTACATTTATCTTAAACATACTGGCGAGAAACAACTTTAAATTGGCCGGCATCCCTTTTTCGAACAAAAAGCGGGAGGCCACGCCTTTTTCTCTTTTAGAAAGTTTTTTTTCGATTTTCTCCAATAAATCACTGCTGTAATCATCATCCAGGTTTATCTCGGCATTGCGGTTAAACTTTATGCTGTACACCGCCTGCACCTGTTGGCCAGGAAAAAGAATGCTAATATTTTCCCTGATGATATCATCAATAAAAATTACATAACGCATACCATCTATCTCCGCTAACTCAAAGAAGCGTTGTAGTTTTTTAGAAGGTATGTTGATGGCCACATGATGAATACTCGATTTTAAGGTATTCTTTATGGTTACAATGAGATAAAGCTGGTTGTTCTCGGGCTGAAAATCGTGGCTGGTTTCTACCCCCAAAAATATTGGCTGAATGAAAGACAGCACGCTGGAAAGAAAGATTTCCCGAACTTCTATTTTATGAGCCTCTAAGATGGCCTGGTTGTAATACAAAGAAATTTTATGTTCGGCAAGAGCCGGCAACAACTGCTTGTGGAGTATGGAGCCAAACTCGTTTAACTGGTCGTTGATATTTCCCTGTACCATGTCGGCGATGTCGGCCTCTCCCATGATAGCTTCTTTCTTTCGTGTTTTTTTATCCAATTTAGATAAAGCCATAACGGCGGGATACCTTACCCTAAAAAATTCATCGAGGTTAGAAGAAAAAATAGCCAGGAACTTTAAGCGTTCGTACAGTGGAACCTGCGGGTTTCTTGCTTCCTGCAATACACGGTGGTTAAAGCCAAGCCAACTGATATCTCTGTTAAAGATCATATTATATAGTTAAAAGGGCGACCCACCATTATTAGGAGTTGCATCTACAACAGGCGCTGATGAGTTTAACACGGCGGCTACACAAAATGCCAGTACAGATATGATAATACCAAACATAAACAGGTTGTAAGCAATGCGAATGAGACGGTACTTTTTACCCAACACCGCACCAAGGTTGTAAATATCCTGAATGATGGAACTGTACAAATAGTCCGAATCGCTCATCATGGTGCGCATGGCGTTTTCATAATTCTCCATGGGCATTTTATGAAAGTTGCCAAAAAACAGCAGGTTGGTTTTTTTATTTTGCACATCTTCTTCAGCAAAAGTACCCGCACTCACCTTAGGACGGGTGGCGAGTATGGCTACAATTATGGTGGCAACAGATGTTGCCAGGAATATGATTGCGGGGATGGTAAGGTATGGATCTGTAGATAATTTTCGAAGGAGTATACTCAGGATAAGAGAAATGATAATGGCGTTTACAGAGATTAAGATGTTAGCCTTGCTATCTGCCATCTCACTTAATCGGATATGATTGGTGGAAGTAAGCCT
The DNA here is from genome assembly GCA_038257335.1 of Chitinophagales bacterium. GTDB lineage: Bacteria > Bacteroidota > Bacteroidia > Chitinophagales > Chitinophagaceae > Ferruginibacter. The sequence continues at coordinate 5,641 of JBBSJJ010000070.1, forward strand.
AAGCATCGTTTGCATGCCCTTGGTAGTACCCTGCTTTTCGTCGATCATCGGGATGTCCATTTCCTCGGTTTCACCCAAAGCCAAGGCACTCTCCTTTTCTCGCTTTTCTGCCAGCAACTTTTCCTCTTTTTTATCCTTTTTTTCTTCACTCTTCTTATTTAATTTTTTCATGTTTTTGGTCTTTTTTTCATTTAATAAATCCTTGCAGTAGGTGGTGTAAAATGTGTGTTCCTCCAGCATTGCAACCGTTTGCTGGCGCAACTCATCTATTTCAAGGGGCTGTGCACTCAACTGCTTAAACTCCCGGTAAACTAGTTTATTGCTCTCTTTAAAATCTTTAGTGCCAAAATGATAAGTATCGGCATCACATAGTATTTCCTGTAGCAGGTTTAATGGGTTACGGGGTGCACGTGTGGCTAAAATACATCCTGCCACCTGCTGTATCACTGCTTCGTCCATTCCGTGCTGGTTCATGAATTCTTGCATCAACTCCACGCTTTTTACTTCATGCATAGCAGGTTCTACAAACAAATAACCACTGTCGTGAAACCAGGCGGCTACAAAGAGAATCACCATTTCCTGGTCGTTCAGCTCATAGTGGCCGGCTATTTCATTAATTCTGTCCACCACATTTTCTGTGTGCTGCAAGGTGTGAAAACTATGCTTTTCCGAGGCATGCTCTTCAAACAGGGCCGTAACATGGCTGGCTGCTTTTTTATACACCGCAGAGTACTGATCTGTTTCCATCATTATTTTTAAAATGTAAGATTAAATTTGGTGCCCAGGGTAAAATTAAATAACCTGCTTTCGTCCGACACGGCAACAGTGGCAGAAATCATGATCAGGTTAAAGGGAACAAAATAAAGGCCCCCACCATAGGAGTTGTGCCACTTTTGCGATTTTTGGTAAGGAGCCCATACCCTTCCTATATCGAAGAAACCCAGTATACCCACATCGCCGGGCAGTACTGCCGATTTGGATTTGAAGAGCCTGTAGCGCATCTCGGCACTGGTATAGAGCATAGAAGATCCGGAAAAGCGGTTCTTGAAATAACCCCTTAAATAGTTGTTGGCACCCAGGTTTAATGCCTGGAAATATTCCACCTGGTCGTTGAAAACGTAGCCGCCACCAAATCTTAATACCGTAGAAACCCTGCTCATGTCTGATACTTTTGCATAAATGGTCATATCAGATTGTATCCGGGAAAACTTGCCGCTGTTATCATTTAACCCCCTGAGGGTCTTATATTCTGTAAACCAGGTAATGCCCCTGGACGGAAACACTTCGTTGTCTATGTAAATGATATCAAGCTTGGCCTTCAAACCGAGATAGGACTTGGGGCTATAAATGCTCGCAGAATCGAGACCCTGCAAAGCCGGGTTTCCTAAGATCCTTAATTTGTTGTCTTCGTATTCATCCCAGTAGTGGTAGTACGTGGGCCCTACAGATAAACTCAGGATGTCGTTGTACCGCTTACGCATCAAAAGGTCTGCCTCTACATACTTGTAACGTACCCGGTAATAGGGAATTTTTAAATCTTTATTAAACTCTGTTTCATTTCCAATGCCAAAAAAGTTGTTCAGCGTGGGATTTACGAAATCGGCATTTACTATCAAATCATTTTTTGCAAGCACCTGATTAAATTCTCCCCGGTACTTTAGCTGGTAGGCCCTGCCGTTAGCCGGCGCTACCAGCGTGGTGAGTTTCTGATCGGTAGCATAAGGAACTTTGCGAAAGCCGTATGTGCGGGAATGGAAGCCAAGTCCCAGGAGCAAACCATCTTCACTGTTGAAACCAAAGTTTAACATGGGGAACCCGAGTTGGTTGTACTGAAAACCATTGCTTTTGTAGTCCAATACTTTCACATCGGAGCTGAGTTCGTTATTGGTTCTGCGGCTATTTACAATTACGTTTTTTTCCGTAGAGAGATCGTACAGGTAGTTGCGCACATTGCCTTGCAGGTTAAAGCTGTCTTGGCCCTTGCCCCCTATGATGCGCACTTTTATGGGCGAAACAACATTAGAGTCTATCTTAAATTTATCATTACCATTAAGGCCGAATAACCTGATTTCTTTTGTAACAACAGGGTCGAAACTCCTGTGATAGGCAATCAATGAAGAGTCGTTGTCCATCTCCTTCCTATAAACAGAAAGCTTTAGGTTTTTACCATCCTGGGTTATGTAAAAAAATTCTTCTTCGTTGCTGCCGGTTATTGTTACTTCCCGTGAAATGAATTTATAATAATTTACAGATTGCTTTGCAAGGTCTGCCCTGCGGCTCTTCAATTTTCTAGCAATTTTATCGGCCATCAAAGGCTTAATTGCAGCCGGGTAATTAGACACTGCTTCATCTATTACCTGGTCATTGAGTTTGTAAACAAAACTATCTGTTATGCTTCGCCAGGTATTCTCTTCTATTCCATTGAGGAAGAAGCGATCGAAATCCCTTGCTACAAAGTTGAGACCTTTTAAGTCGGTGATATTTTTATCAAAGCCTTGTAAAAATCTCATGCGCTGGCGAGACAGGTATTTGAGCAGCAAACCATCTGAATTGAAAAAAGCCTGGTCCCGGTCTCTTGGTACGGCAATGTAGAGTTTTCCAATTCCAGTATCCTGTGTACCCCACTTCCACTGGTCTGCATGGCGGTCAAAATCTCCTATCAGCATATCCAATAAGCGGGCTTTTAAAACACCCTCCTGGTCTATTTTATCATTGTTTTCCTCATACAATTTATTGGTAACCTTAATGGTGCTTTTGGTATCAGCATCTGGTACGGGATCCCTGTCTTCCAGCATCACTACTTTATTTGCAAACAGTGCCCGGTATTTACCAAGAGCCGGATCATTGGGAACGAAAAAATACCTGGGTGCCGCATGTGGCACTCCGATGGCTTTTGCCATGGTGGGCACAATCAGTGGGGCATAGGGATCGCTGGCGGATATCATATCTTCTACCACATCTTGCGCCATGGTACCCCGCAAGTTTTGCGGCAAAGCTTTTTCCGGATCCTTCTCTATAGTGCGCAGGCTCCATTCCTTACCATTCTTATCTGCCAGCCTCAGCGACTTTGTTTGCTTGCCACCGCCTAAACTAAGGATCTTAAAACCACCTTGTTCTTTGTTGATGTTAAAAACCTTGAGGCTTACGGGCTTACTCCAAACTTTTCTATAATTATCACCAAAAAATATCTGTGCAAAGTTATTTTCCTTTTTATACCGGTCAGAGGCTGATATGACTACACTGTCTTCAAATACAAATTCAACCTCACGTGTAGTATCTTTTACTGGCGGCTCCAGTACTTTAGAAAAATCTACGATCTCTTTGCTAAACAACGGCTTGCTAGAGTCTCCATCCAGGCCGTAAAAACTGAGCTGAACTTTTTTACTTTTCGATATCTGCAAAGTGGCAAAGCCCTGGTCGGAAGCTGCAAATATGGATTTTTTTGACATGGACACACGGCTGCTTTTGCAACCACTACCACTCACTATATAATTATAACCACTATCCTGCACGAGCTGTAGGGTATGTTCGTGGCCGGCTACATAAATTACATTGGGGTGGGTTTTTATGATGGGCTCTATTTCCCTCATCATAGCCTGGTAAAGAGGATGTTTCAAATCTTGTGCGGTACCAAACACCGCACGGGTAAGCGGATAGGCCGAGCCTATAATTGGTAATGGAATATAAAGATTTGGCTTAGCATCCGTAAAAGGAAATATGTGTTGCTTAAGAGTAAAGAAACCCCCGTGTGGGCCATAGGTTCTAAATGGATGATGCGTAGCAAACAATACCAGTTTGCCAGCATTGTCTGATAAAATTTCTGCCAGTTCGGTAAGTACTTCTTCTTTGGTTTTAAAGGGACAATCTGATTCTACACCGGGTTTGTCATTTTCCTGCAACCACCATTGGCTGTCCATCATTACAAGGGTCACATCGTCGGTAATTTTTACTTCTTCCGGGCCAGGGCAACCGTCCCGGGGTAGCATCTTAACTTTATTATTGCCTAGAATATCTATGTAGGATTGCACTCTTAAAATAGATTCGTAGCCATTATTGCTGCCGTTGGCCCAATCATGATTGCCGGGGATAAAATAAACCCGGGAATCGGAATTGCCAGCTATACGAATCTGAGAATCTAATGGAGCTTTGGCTATTTCGTAATTGGGCACCAAATTGTCTGGCAAGCCCGTTTTGTAAAGGTTATCGCCCAGGTAGATTACCGTTGTCTTGCCGTCCATTTTTACCCGTTTCCTGGCAGCATCTACCACGGGGTGGCGCCCATTGGTCAAGGCCCCGGCATCGCCAATCAACAAAATGGTTGACTGCAGCGAGTCCTGTGCCTGGAGCGCACTAAAAAAAACCGCAACAAACACCAACAACAACGAAAGCCTCTTTAACATTACTATTTCTTTTTATTTTTTAAGATCAACAGGTTGGCATGCCCTTCCAGGAATACTTCATTAGATATTATCAGGTCACCAGCAGGGGTAAAGCTAATGCCTTCCGGCTGTTTATAAATTTTTGGATTCAGCTTATACAATTCTTTAAATGTACCAGCGGTATCCAGTATAACAATTACTTTTTCTATAGAACTAATCAAATAAAGCTCTTTGGTTATCGGGTTTATGGCGCCTGCTGAAGCCTTTAAGGCAAGCTTTTTATCGTCCATCTTTTTGGCGATTGGGGCCATATCGATGGTAATATGCTCGGTGTAGGTAAGATTAACGGGATCGAAAACATAACTTGAAATTTTAGACTTTTTATCATCTTCACATTCCTTGCACATGATCACTATCTTTCCTGCATCAACGTACATTGTTTCAAACTCATTGGTTTTTTTGCCGGAAGAGGCAGAAAATTCTGACTTTTTTGTAGCAATGCTGTCGCCATTAAAATTGATCGTTACCACGTCTCCGTTGCTCACGAGTGCATAAAAGGTACTGTCTATCAAAATAAGATCTTCAAAATCACGCTGCTTATCAAAAACCCATTCGCTGGTTTTCGAGGGGTTCATGATAGGTATTTTAAAAAGAATACCATCTTCGTCTATCACTCCAAATACGCTGGTATCTTTCGGGTAATAGGCCAAACCAGATAACTCATCAAGATAAACTGGCAGATCTATAACAGTGGGATTGGAAAAGTCATACATGTCCGAGTTGTCAAACTTGCCCTGATCCTTTGCTGCGTTGTTGCAAGCTGTAGAAACAAGGATGAGGCAAATACAAAAAATCCCGAAGGGGTGGTTCAGTTTAAGAGGGCTCATGATATCAGGTGTAAAAATCATACTTAATTCAAACCATATGCCATTAACAAGGAGTATGTTAGCAGCAAGACCATTTGTCGGGGTGTAGAAATATTTCCCCGTGTATATAGAGTTATTATTCTATGAAGCCCCATTCCCTTTTTAAATCCTGACGATGACCTTCTTCTATCTGGGTGTGGTTATAGTGGCCGGCTAACTTTTTTTGGCGAAATGCTTCGTACAGGGTAACGGCGCAAGCCACAGAAATATTGAGCGATTGAATAATACCTACCTGCGGAATGATGAAATTACCATCGGAGAGTGCGATAGTTTCCTCGGATACACCATTGTGTTCGTTGCCAAACACCAACGCTACTTTTTGAGTAAGATCCAGCTCATGCATGCCCACGGCATCTGCACTTAAATGAGTGGTATATATTTTATCAAAATTTTTCCGAAGGTCGGTAAAACATGCTGTTATATCTGTGTACTGGTGTACAGTGAGCCATTTTGCAGCGCTTGAAGAACTTCGGGCTCCCCAACTTTTATGCTTGGGGATGTGGGTGTTTAAGATATAAATATCCTGTATGCCCACCGCATCGCAGGTACGCATAACCGCAGAAATGTTATGAGGATCGTGCACGTTTTCTAAAAGCAAAGTAAGCCCCGGCTGGCGCTTACTCAACACGTCATTCAATCTTTTACTTCTCTCGGGTGTCATGCTGCGAAAATGGTTATAAACTTGTTCTAATCAAAATTTTTTTCGCTGCCACTGCAGGAAACCTCCTTTTTATGACTAAAAATCAGGATGCCTAACCAGAAGCAGCGGGTATTTTCCATTGTGTCAGATGGTCATTTAAGTAAGCTAACCTATTTAGCTAATGGTGGAGCCCAGGTTTGAAAGAAAACTTGGTACAATTTTTAATAACTTAGTAATAACTAAACTTAAAACACGCAATATGACACCAATCATTACAGTAATTATCACGCTAGTTGTGGTAGGCCTAATTCTTTATCTAATTAACCGTTACATTCCAATGGCATCGTCCATTAAGTCTATCCTGAATGTGGTGGTTATCATTCTTGTTATTATCTGGTTGCTCCGTGTGTTTGGTATTTGGGGCAATAGTGCAGGCATTTAAATCACTTGTCAAAATAAAATTTCCTGTGTAGTTATTTTATAGCTCGCAGGAAATTATTTTTTCATTTTCAGGTGGCGTTCCTTCAAAATTTCTTCTACATCTTTTAGCGTACAACTCTTTGCCTGCAATAGTATGAGGTAATGAAACAGAAGGTCTGCAGCTTCTTCTAAAAATAATTCCCTGTTATCGTCTTTTGCCTCTATCACCAGCTCTACGGCTTCCTCTCCTACTTTCTGGGCAATTTTATTTATCCCTTTTTCAAACAATGAGTGGGTATACGAACCCGCCTCTTTTTGCACACGCCGCTGCTGTATAACTGATTCCAGTTGTGGTAAAAAATAATCAGAAACGTTGGCTTCATTCCAACAGGTGTCTGCTCCTGTGTGGCATGTTGGCCCCAGAGGCATAGCTTTTATCAACAGCGTATCGTTGTCACAATCTACCTCAATGCTTTTAAGCAAAAGATGGTTGCCACTTTCTTCGCCTTTTGTCCATAACCTGTTTTTACTGCGGCTGAAGAAAGTAACCTGCTGCAATGCCTGCGTTTTTTCCAGGGCTGCTGCATTCATGAAGCCAAGCATCAAAACCTTGTTGGTAACGTAGTCTTGTACAATGGCTGGCACCAGGCCGTCAGTGTATTTTGTAAAATCAATTTCCATCCTGATTGGTTTTTTCTATAAGCGTTTTTAATAATTCATCTTGCTTTTTTTGCAGCCTGTTGCTGCGATCGACCGAGCGTTGTTGCTCTTTATTTTTTAACCATATACCTACTGCGGTTGAAACAATGATTACGAAAATTATGAGTACGATCATTCTTTGTCATATTCTTATTTGAACAAAAGACTTTAAATAATTCTTCAAATCGGGAATCTCTATTTCCTTATAGTGAAAAATACTTGCAGCCAATGCTGCATCTGCCTGGCCATTTTCAAACACTTCTCTAAAATGTTCTACGGACCCAGCACCACCGCTTGCTATAACAGGCACGGGCAGGCTGTTGGCAAGTGTGGCCGTGATGTCTAAAGCAAAACCGTTTTTGGTGCCGTCGTTGTTCATGCTGGTCAATAAAATTTCTCCGGCACCGAGCGCCACGGCCTGGCGGGCCCAATCAATTGTTTTGGTTTCGGTTTTTGTTCTGCCACCATTTAAATACACATACCACTCACCGTCTGCTTCCTTTTTTGTATCGATGGCCAGCACCACACACTGCGAACCAAAAGCTGCACTCAATTCTGACAACAGTGCCGGATTTTTAAAAGCGGCGGTGTTTACAGAAATTTTATCTGCGCCGTTTTGCAACAACAGCGCTACATCTTCTACAGAGCTGATGCCACCACCTACGGTAAAAGGAATATTGATGTTGGCTGCAATCCGCTTCACCAGTTCTACCAGGGTTTTTCTTTTTTCCACTGTTGCGGTGATGTCTAAAAAAACCAATTCGTCTGCACCTTGCTCAGAATACAGCATAGCCAGTTCTACGGGGTCGCCGGCATCACGGATGCTTTCGAAGTTGATGCCTTTTACGGTGCGGCCGTCTTTTATATCGAGGCAGGGTATAATGCGTTTGGTTAACAAGCTGCTGTTTTTAAGAATTGATGATGGAAAGTTCTTTCAAGGTAACCCGGTTCTCATAGATGGCTTTTCCTATAATTGTGCCGCTGCAACCAATTTCTTTCAGTGCCCTTACGTCTTGCATATTGCTTACGCCGCCGCTGGCTACAAGGTTGATATCCGGGTAGTCAGTCAATATTTTTTTATAGAGATCTATGGCGGGCCCTTCCAACACGCCATCTTTTGAAATATCTGTACAAAATATATTGGTGACGCCCAGGCCGAGCATCTTTGCAATAAACGCTGTAATATCAATGCCGGCATCTTCCAGCCATCCGGCGATTTTTATTTTTTCATCCAACACATCGGCACCAATTAAAAATTTATCTGCACCAAATTCCATCAACCATTCTTCCAACAATTCAGGATGCTTCACCGCAAGGCTTCCAATGGTAACCATGGCGGCTCCGGCATCAAAAATATTCCCTACGTCGTTGATGTTCTTTACACCGCCGCCGAAGTCAATGGTAAGCGATGTGGCCGTGGCAACATTTTCCAATACTTTGAGGTTTACAATTGCACCTGCCTTGGCTCCATCCAGGTCCACAATATGCAGCCGGTCTAAGCCCGCATCTGCAAACTGTTTGGCTACCTCTACCGGGTTCTCATTGTAAATTTTCTGTTGTGCATAATCGCCTTTTGTAAGGCGTACACATTTTCCGTCGATGATATCAATTGCAGGTATAATTTTCATATGATGTCTATAAAGTTCTTTAAAATAGTTTCGCCCACCGTTCCGGATTTTTCAGGGTGAAACTGCACAGCATAAAAATTATTTTTTTGAAGCGCAGCGCTGTACGGTATTATGTAATCTGTTGTTGCAACCGTATCTGGGCTTACGGCAGCATAATAACTGTGCACGGTGTACACATATTCTTCCTGATTCAATCCATCAAAAAGTGCCGACTTGTAATCGTAGATGTTGTTCCATCCAATTTGCGGAATCTTGTATTCGTTGGATTGAAAGAGTTTAACCTCCGTGTCAAAGATGCCCAGGCATTTGGTATTTCCTTCATCAGAATGATTGCACAAGAGTTGCATGCCCAGGCAAATGCCGAGCACGGGTTGTTGCAAAGATGCAATTACATGGTCAAGGTTTCTTTCTCGTAAATACTCCATGGCGGCATTGGCATGCCCCACGCCGGGGAAAATCACTTTGTCTGCCTGGCGAATTTGCGTTTCATCATCAGTAACCACAGACTCCACGCCTATCCTTTGCAACGCATATTGCACGCTTTGCACATTCCCTGCATTGTATTTTATAATTGCTATCACAATATCCCTTTTGTAGTGGGTAAATTATTATTGTTGATGTCTCTTTTAACAGCCATTTTTATGGCCTTGGCAAAGGCCTTAAAAATAGCTTCAATTTTATGATGTTCGTTTTTACCCCTCGCTTTTATGTTCAGGTTGCAGCGGGCTGCATCGGTAAATGATTTAAAGAAATGTTCGAACATTTCTGTAGGCACATCGCCAATGCGGTTGCGATCAAATTTTACCTTCCATACCAACCAGGAGCGGCCGCCGAAATCAAGCGCCACCTGTGCAAGGCAATCATCCATGGGCAATAAAAAACCGTAACGATCAATGCCTCTTTTATCGCCGAGGGCACGGGTAAAAGCCTCGCCCAATGCAATGGCGGTATCTTCCATGGTATGATGCTCATCTATTTCAAGATCTCCCTCACAGGTTAAACCAAGATCTATGCCGCTGTGCTTTGCCAATTGGTCCAGCATGTGATCAAAAAAAGCCAACCCTGTTTTGATGTTGGATACACCCGTTCCATCCAGGTTTAGGTGAATACTTATTTTTGTTTCATTGGTATTTCTTTCATGTAGCACAATGCGCTTCGGCAGTTTTAAAAAGCCGTAAACATCCTTCCAGTCTGGCGTGGCCAGCACAATGGTATCTTTTTTTAGATCTGCGATGGTATCGCTTATTTCAGCAGCACCCAGTTCTTCATCTTCGTTTAACCAAAGACCTTTGCAGCCCAAATTCTTTGCCAACTGCATATCGGTAATGCGATCTCCAATTACAAAAGAGTTGGCTAAGTCGTAAGCAGGGTTGTTCAAATATTCCGTTAGCATGCCGGTACCGGGCTTGCGTGTAGGCGCATTCTCATGTGGGAAGGTTTTATCTATCAATACTTTTGAGAAAACGACTTTCTCGCTGGCAAAACTTTCCATTACGAAATTCTGCATTGGCCAAAAAGTATGCTCCGGAAAAGATTCGGTACCAAGGCCATCCTGGTTGGTGATGAGTACCAATTCGTAATTAAGTTCCGTAGCTATTTTTGTCATGTACTCAAATGCGCCGGGGTAAAAACTGAGCTTCTCAAACGAATCTAATTGATAGGTAGGCGGTGCTTCCCGGATAAGGGTGCCATCCCTATCTATGAACAATACCCGGCGAGGCGCCGAAGTGGCTGCAGTAACATTATTTTCAATTTCCATTCTAATACTTATTTAATAGATTCAGCAAGGTTTCATTTTCTTTGGGTGTGCCTACTGTTATGCGCAAACATCCCTCGCAGAGCGGTTCTTTGCTTCGGTTGCGCACCACTACTTCGCTGTCTGCAAGGTATTGATATAATTTATTGGCGTCGGCTACTTTTACCAGCAAGAAATTGGCATCGCTTTGATATACTTTTTCTACAAAAGAAAATGCTGTAAGCTGCTTTGCCAGTGTTTCTTTTTCTTGCACCGTAATTTTAATCCAGTCATTTATTGCTATGGTATGTTGCAAAGCCTGCAAGGCCAACTCTTGCGAAGCAAGATTAATATTGTAAGGAGGTTTTACTTTGTTGAAAAGGTCTATGATATCCAGCGAAGCATAACCAAGCCCCAACCGCAAAGCCGCCAGTCCCCAGGCTTTTGAGAGTGTTTGCATCACCAGCAGGTTGGGATATTCTGTAAGCTCCTGTATGAATGTTTTTTGGTTGGAATAATTGATGTAGGCTTCGTCTATAATTACAATGCCCGGAAAATTATTGAGCAACAATTCAACATCGGCCCGCTTCATATTGTTGCCTGTAGGATTGTTGGGAGAACAAATGAACAACAGTTTCGAATTAGCATCCACCGCATTTAAAATACCTTCTACATCTAATTGAAAATCTGGGGTGAGATAGACCTTACGAATTTCTACATCGTTGATGCTGCCACTCACTTCATACATGCCATATGTAGGCGGGCAAATGATCACATTGTCTGTGCCCGGGTTACAAAAAATACGGTAGGCAAGATCGATCACTTCGTCGCTGCCATTGCCCACAAAAATATTTTCGGCAGGTACGCCCTTGATGCGTGCAATTTGAAATTTCAATTGCCATTGCAGCGGATCGGGATAACGGTTGAACCTCACCCCCATCCCCTCTCCATAAGGAGAGGGGGGAGAACCAAAAGGATTTTCATTGGCATCTAAAAAAACGGATGCCATACCTTCAAACTCATGCCTGGCAGATGAGTAAGGTTTTAATTGTTTGATATTTTCCCGTACAAGGGAACCGATATTTACTTTGCTCATAATGATTTGAGTCTAAGGGTGATGGCATTTTTATGTGCCTGCAGGCCTTCGGCGGCTGCCATTAATTCTACCGATGGCCCAATGTTACGGATGCCTTCTTTGCTCAATTGCTGGTAGGTAATCTTTTTTACAAAACTATCAACCGATACACCGCTGTACGCTTTTGCAAAACCATTGGTAGGCAATGTGTGGTTGGTACCAGAGGCATAATCACCGGCACTTTCCGGGGAATAGTTGCCGAGAAAAACACTACCGGCATTGATTACTTTTTCGCTAAGTGTTGCAGCATCGTCTGATGCAATGATCAGATGTTCTGCAGCGTATTCATTTAATAAATCAAATGCTGTGTCGTTGTCTTCTATAACAATCAGGCGGCTGTGCTGCAAGGCAAGGGCTGCTACTTCTTTTCTTGGTAAATCTGCCAGTTGTGCAAGCACCTGCTCTTTCACGGCTTCCAACATATTTTTTGAAGATGCCACCAACAGTACCTGGCTGTCAGGGCCATGTTCGGCCTGGCTCAGCAGGTCGGATGCAACAAAAGCTGGCACAGCTGTTTCATCTGCATACACGGCGAGTTCGCTCGGGCCTGCCGGCATGTCAATGGCAATGCCTTCCCTGTTTACCAACTGCTTTGCAGCAGTAACATATTGGTTACCCGGACCAAAAATTTTACTTACTGCAGGGATGGTTTCTGTGCCATAAGCCATAGCCGCAACGGCTTGCACCCCTCCTACTTTGCAAATAGTATCAATGCCTAGTAGCTGTGCCGTATAAAGAATTACGGGATTCACAGTGCCGTCCGGGTTGCTGGGCGTACACATCACAATCTGGCTACAACCCGCTATTAGTGCCGGAATGCCCAGCATCAATAAGGTAGAAAAAAGTGGCGCTGTGCCACCAGGAATGTACAGTCCTACTTTTTGGATGGCTACCGATTTTCTCCAACACAGTACGCCATCGGTAGTCGTAATTTTTTGAATTGTTTCTTTTTGCGACTCATGAAAAAGCTGGATGTTTTTCTTAGCCAATTGAATGGCGGCTTTTAATTCTTCGCTCACCAAACCAACAGCCGCTTCTATCTCTGATGCTGACACCAATAGTTCTAAGAGTTCTGCCTTATCAAATTGTGCGGCATATTTTTTTACAGCAGCATCACCCGTGGCTTTTACGTCGGCCAATATCGGTGTTACGATGGCTTCCAGTGAAGCGTAGTTAAAGGCTGGCCTTTTTACGAGCGCCGGCCATTGTTCTTTATTTGGGTTTATAAAAATTGCTTCCATAATTTTTTTCAAAGCCCGAAGGCAGGTTATGCAATCATTTTTTCGATGGGTATCACCAGGATGCCTTCTGCCTCCAGTTCTTTTAATTTTTCAATCACATCCCAAAAATCGTTTTCATTTACTACGCTTTGCACGCTGCTCCAGCCTTCTTCTGCAAGGGGCACAATGGTGGGGCTTTTACTACCGGGCAACACCGCAACAATGTTATCCAGTTGATGATTGGGTGCATTCAATAAAATGTATTTGTTGTTCTTGGCTGTCTTTACAGCGTGTATGCGCATCAACAATTTTTTCAGAATCAGCTTTTTTGCTTCATCCATTTTAGGATCGCCCACCAGTACTGCTTCAGACCGGAGAATAACTTCTACCTCTTTTAAATTGTTGGTAAAAAGTGTGCTCCCGCTGCTCACCAAATCGCAGATACCATCTGCCAGGCCAATGCCCGGAGCAATTTCCACAGAGCCGCTGATCTCATGGATTTCTGCCTCCACGCCATTTTTTTCTAAAAATTGACGGGTAATGTGAGAATAGGTTGTAGCCAGCTTAAGCCCGTCGATGTCTTTGATGCTGTTGTACTCCATACCCTTGGGTACGGCAATGCTGAGGCGACATTTACCAAAGCCGAGTTTGTAAATGAGATCGATCTCCTTGTTTTTTTCAAGCAATACATTTTCACCCACAATGCCGATATCTGCAACACTGTCGAACACATACTGCGGAATATCATCGTCTCTCAAAAAGAAAACCTCCAGTGGAAAATTTTCCGCCGTTGTTTTCAATTGCTTGTTGCCATTGTTTAACTGGATACCGCATTCCTTTAGCAGTTTCACCGACTCTTCATAAAGCCTCCCCGATTTTTGAATTGCTATTCTTAGCATAACTTATTTTTTTGTACAGAGAACAACGCTTTTTTGTGAAAGTTCGTTGGAACCTTCGGCTAATTTCCCTGTTGTTAGTCAAAAAGAAAAAGGCTCACATTTCTGTAAGCCTTTTATTAAAATATGTGATATGCACACAAATCAACACAGCTTACCCTGGGGTAAAGTATGGTGATGATGTATGTTGTTGATTTTTTTCATTAAGAGTGCAAAGTAAAGATGGAAAGTTTAGAGTGCCAAATATAATTATGCGGTGGTAAAAGCTGTGGGGGATGCAAGTTTTGCCGGGGATTGAGGCAAGATGCTGTTTGTTCGCCGTTGGTCGAAGCCTTCCGAAATTATTGGAACAGGCAAGACAGCGGGGAAAGGTTAGCATTTTTTAGTGGAGGTTTTTTCACGGTCTGGCGAGTAGGGCTTGCTGCTGGGCTGGAATTCATTGCTCCTCCGCCCGGCTACCGATGATGAAAAATAGAAAATAAATGTTGATGATTTGCAATTAATTCAAAGTTGCTTGTCCTGCCCGAACAACTGCTCAGCCAAGCTGCAACTGTTGAAACACGGCTTCCCTCCGCCCAGCTTTTACAAATACTCGTGTTAGCTGTGGTGCTTATAAGTCCAAAACTACTTTCAAATTTCCCTTGAGTTGTATTATCTGCCCGCTGGTCAATTTCCCAAGCTTTTTTATGAAACGTTTGTTGTCTATAGCACGTGGCTGGTCAACTAGTATGTCACTGAGCTTAGGCAATTGTGATTTTTTAAGATGAATTCTCAAAATTTCAGCTTCTGGTTGAACGTTGGTAGTTACTGGGCAGATAATAGTAGAAAAATGTGTTTCATTAAGTAGATCTGTTTGGATTATTACAACAGGTCTTGTTTTGCCCGGTTCAGTTCCAACCGTTGGATTTAAATCAGCAAGCCAGATATCGTACTGTTTATATTTCATCCGCCAGCTTTTCGAATTCTGCTAAAACTTCTGCTGAACTTTGAGCTACTAGCTTACTTTCCTTATTTAGTTTTTTTCTTAATACTCGTCTTTTATTAAACTGATTGTAAAGGTTAAGTGCTTCGTTTATATAACGATTTCGAGCAAGGTTTAACTCAGAAACTACTTGTTCAGTTTCTTCAAAAATATTGTCGTCAAGTTTAAGAGATAGCGTTTTCATAATCTTGTGTTTTTACAAAAGTATATATAAATAGTATATACTCCAAATTGAACGAAGCCCACACAACAAAGCTAAAGTTTGCGCATGGGCGATGGCTGGGCATTAAATCTCCTGTTTGTCACAAGTGAACTGCCTTATTTTTTACCTAAAAGACGTGCTACAAAATATAACAATGCAGCAATACATAAAGTCCAAAATAAGGCATTTATAAA
>JBBSJJ010000071.1:0-20283 GCA_038257335.1 Chitinophagales bacterium
CCAGCCCCGTAAAAATAAAGGCTGTGGTTGATTTTTTCGGCCCGTCGGATATGGTAAAAATGTATCAGCAGCCAGCACCGCTGGTTCCGCCAGCTTTTATATCATCTATTATGGGCGGCACACCCTCTCAGTTGCCGTTGCTCTACCAACAATCCAGTCCCATTAATTTTATTGATGCACAAAGTCCTCCCACCATCATCCTGCAGGGCGGCCTGGACTTTCTTGTTTCTCCGACACAATCGGAAGCAGTGAAAAATAAACTGAACCAGGCAGGCGTAGCAAACCAGTATATATTTTATGCCACCGGTGGCCACGGCGATTGGGATGCTGCAACTCTTGCAGATGCCTTTAATAAGATACAAGCATTTTTATCAGTTCATGTTCCATAATAGTTACCAGTCATTTTAAAATTTCTAATGAGACCCTTTTTACTTTTCATATTATTCGCACTTGTTTCATTTAATGCACAATCCCAGTTATATTTTAAAACCACTTTAAAATCTAACCGGGAAAAAATGTATAAAAACCTGGTTCAGAATTCCATCAACAAAAACCTGGCGTCGTCCATAACAGATGTAACCGAAGAAGATTGGCAGGGTGCGTTTTGGGCGCTGGAATTGTTGCAATACAAATCCTTATGGGTAAACGGAAGAATTGATACCGCTGCCGAACTGATGCACAGCAGGTCTGAAAGTTTTCAAAGAGCCACACTGGAATTGTTGTACGGTAATTACCCGGATAAATATTATCAACAGGTAAAACTATTGCTGATGCAAACCGGCAATGCGAAAATTTTTGCTATGTGTGCAGTCTATATTTTAAACAGCCATCGTGCGGCAGAGGATGTAAATTTTCTTACTGTAAAAACAAAGCAGCAGCTTGTAAACAATCCTGATAATCCTATTTTGCAACAATTGCTTTACCAGGTACAACAATTTGGTAAGCCTATGCCTGCTGTAGCTATAGATGCGCTGTTACAAAAAAATTATCTTGCGGGCCACGTAGTTGTTTTTAGTTTTCAGCGAAAAAACCGAAATTATCCAGGGTTGGTAATGGTAAGAGACGCAAAAGGCAACTTTATAAAAGACAGTACAGGAAATTATTTTTCAGTGCCGCAACTTGCCCGCAGCAGCAGCAGCCTGCCAGGTTATTTAACCAACGGCAATACCCCCGAAGGAATTTTTAGAATGAAAGGTTATGATGTTTCATCTAATGGCTTTATAGGCCCTACGGTAAATGTGCAACTTAGTATGCCATTTGAAAAGAAAGCCAAACATTTTTACGCAGATTCAACCCTTACAGATACAACCTGGAACATTCAGTATTACCGCAACCTGCTTCCAAAAGAATTAAAAGATTATTATCCTTTATACCAAAGTTACTATGCCGGCAAAGCGGGTCGTACAGAAATAATTATTCATGGCACCACAATTAACCCGGCTTACTATACTTCACAACCCTACTTTCCATTAACGCCCACCATGGGCTGCCTCACCAGCAAAGAAATATGGGATGAAGAAACAGGCAAGCGCTTAGAAAGTGATCAGCAAAAACTCATCAATGCCATGATTCCCGCAGGCGGCGCACAAGGCTATGCCATAGTGATTAATATGGATGACGCACAAAAACCCGTTCTTTTATATGATGTAGTTCCGCTTATTGAAAAGGCCCATAAGAGATAAAAATCCCCTGTAACTTTACGGCATGAACACAGCTCCGCTTGCAGAAAGGTTGCGACCCGGTACGTTAGACGAATTGATTGGCCAGCAACAGCTAACCGGCAAAGGAAGTATTTTACGTACCGCAATTGAAAACGGAAAGATTCCGTCGATGATTTTATGGGGACCGCCCGGTGTAGGAAAAACAACCATTGCAAACATCATCGCCAAAACCCTGCAACAACCTTTTTATCAACTTAGCGCCATCTCAGCTGGTGTAAAAGACGTGAGAGAAGTGATAGAAATTGCAAAGAAACAAACCGGCGCTATTCTATTTATTGATGAGATACATCGGTTTAATAAAGGCCAGCAGGATGCATTGCTGGGCGCTGTAGAAAAAGGCACCATCACACTCATTGGCGCCACTACCGAAAATCCATCTTTTGAAGTAAACAGTGCCTTACTAAGCCGCTGCCAGGTTTATATTTTAAAAGCCCTGGATAAAATTGACCTCGTGCATCTATTGCAGCATGCGCTTGCCAGCGATGAAATTTTAAAAGAGAAAAACATTGTCTTAAAAGAAACAGAAGCCCTCATCAGAATATCGGGTGGTGATGCCAGAAAATTATTAAACCTGCTGGAGCTGGTAGTAGAAGCCTCCCCCACCCCTCCCAAAGGAGAGTCATTTGAAGCCCCTGATAATTTGCAGAGACCTTATGCTACCAAAGATTCCAACATCCTCCCGCCAGGAGGCAGAGGGGCCATTATTACCGATGATTTGGTGATGGAAATTGCTCAACAACGTATTGCACTCTACGACAAAAAAGGAGAACAGCATTACGATATCATTTCGGCGTTTATAAAAAGTATGCGGGGCAGCGACCCTAACGGTGCCGTGTACTGGCTTGCCAGGATGATTGAAGCTGGGGAAGATGTAAAGTTCATCGCCAGGCGCATGCTCATTTTTGCGAGCGAAGATATTGGCAATGCCAACCCCAATGCCTTGCTACTGGCCACCAGCACTTTCCAGGCGGTAACTATGGTCGGTTATCCTGAAAGTCGCATCATCTTATCTCAGTGTGTTATTTACCTGGCTACTTCGGCAAAAAGTAACGCATCCTACCTGGCCATTAACGATGCTTTAGATGCAGTAAGAAAGCAGGGCGATCTCGCTGTGCCCCTTCACCTGCGCAATGCACCCACCAAATTAATGAAGCAAATGGACTACGGTAAGAACTACCAGTATGCACACAATTTTGAAAACAACTTTGTGCTGCAGCAGTTTCTACCACCGGAGCTTGATGGACGTGCCTTTTATGTGCCGCAAAAAAATGCCCGGGAAGAGGAACTCAAAAAGTTTTTAAAAGAAAGGTGGAAAGACAAATACCGATACTGAACGGGGGCAGCAACTTTTGGCCCACAAGAAATGCAAAATATAAAGCATGGATGAAATAAAAGATATAGGGACGAGGTACGATATTGAATTGTTTATCCGGAGCTTTTATGAAACCGTTAAACAAGATGAAAAAATTGGGCTTATTTGTACGGAGGTTATAAAAATGGATTGGGAACATCACATTCCGATAATAACGGATTTTTGGGAAACCATTTTATTAGACAACCCCGTTTATACCAACAATGCTATGGAGGTTCACTACCATCTTAATAAACAATTCCCTATAAAGAAAGAACACTTTGATGCCTGGTTACACATTTTCAATAATACCCTGGAAGCTATGTATAAAGGGCCAGTAACCGAGCTCGCCAAAAAGAGAGCTGCCGGTATAGCGGCAGTAATGCAATTTAAAATGAACAATACAACTCTATGATAAAAGAACCAGTTTGGATATGCAAGACATTTGAGGAACTTACCGTTGCAGAATTGTATTGCATACTTCAATTGCGCAGTGAAGTTTTTGTGTTAGAACAAAAATGTGTTTACCTGGATGCAGATGGTAAGGATACAACATCCCATCATTTGTGCGGCTGGTTAAACAACCGGCTAGTTGCCTATTGCCGCATTTTGCCGCCTGGCCTGGCTTACCCCCAAGCAAGTATAGGCAGGGTTATCACTAATGCTGCTCATCGCAAAGATGGGTATGGCAAAATACTCATGCAAAAAGCCATCAAAAAAACGTATGAACTTTTTAATGTAGCCAATATTAAAATAGGTGCACAACAGTACCTGCTGCAATTTTACGGTAACCTTGGTTTTGAGCCCATAGGCGAACCCTACCTGGAAGACAATATTCCCCATATTGCCATGCTGCACCAGAGGTAATTTTTTTTTAAATACAATAATTTGTTAAGGCCTTCGTTTTAGTAGGACGCCACTGCTTTGCATTGGCCCATATCCAAAAAATACTATAGAAAGCCTAAACCAATTCTGATGAAACCTTTTTTACCTAACTGTTTTTATAAAGCTGGGCTCACCCTACTCTGCATAGCTTTTCTGCAAAACACCGTTTCCTCTCAACACCTGGTACTTGGCAACGAAAAATTTAAAGTAGAAGTGGGTGTGAACTTCGGACCTTCCTTTTTTTTAGGCGACTTGGGCGGCAATTATGGTAGAGGCACCACATTTCTTAAAGACCTGAACCTGGAAGAGACCAAGCTTATGAAAGGGGCTTTTATTTCCGTATATCCAACCGACTGGATCGGCTTGCGTGTAGCTGCACAAATTACTTACTTATCTGGTAAAGATGTTAACATCAATACCTCTGGCGAGCACGAAGCATACAGAAAAGAACGGAACCTCGATTTTAAAACTAACGTTTGGGAAGCCTATGCGGCCCTGGAGGTTTTTCCGCTGATGATGTTTAATAAATATGATGACTATGATCCACGTTTAAAACCGTATGGTATTATTGGCGTTGGACTTTTTAATTTTAATCCCAAAGGCTCACTTACTTCGAGCAACGGAACTAAAACATGGTATGACTTGCAGCCGCTACGAACAGAAGGACAAGGCATGAAAGAGTACCCATCTAAGAAATCGTACAACCTTACTCAAATAAATATTCCCATGGGTATGGGCATCAAATATCAACTAAGCGAAAGAGTAAACATAGGAACTGAGTTTCTTTATCGAAAAACTTTTACTGATTATATTGATGACGTGAGTACGACCTATATCAACCCCATCTACTTTCAAAATTACCTGTCTACCCAGGATGCAGCGCTTGCCCGAAAACTTCATGACAAATCAAATTCATTAACCACACCCACCAACAGAACCGGGCCCGGCGTACAAAGAGGAAATGCTAAGAACATGGATGCATATTTTTCAACTGTGCTTAAGATAGGTGTAAGGATGGGTGCTATCTATAATAGTTCAACAGAAAGAAATGCAGCACGTCAAACGAGGTGTCCTCATTTCTATTAAAATTAAACTTTATCATAGTGATAAAAACATTGGTGTTCAAGATATTCTTTCTTGCAAGTTGCCTGGCTTTAATGTTTGGTGCGCTTAGCTCTACAGCTCATATTAACGAAGCTGCAGGCAAAACAATTGTTTTGTTTTCTAAGGCAAACAAGGGAAAGATCAACGTGCAGATAAAAGGCAGAGTGCATAAAAAGATTCAACTATTTCTTTTCAATCCCGGTGGCCAACTGATGCACAAGACAGAAACTAAAGCTAGCAATATGATCACTTTACACGACGTAGAGCGTGGCCAATATCTTTACCAATGCTTTGAAAATGATGTTGAACTTAAAAGCGGAAACTTGTTGGTTTATAAAAATAGAATTGATTATGACTAATATTTAAGTGCAAGATATACGGCAGAAGCGCCCATCCTTAAACGGATAACAAAGTATATTCGTATACATTGGATACCCCTGAAACCACAAACTTCGTTTCGTCACTATTTCTTGCCTTATTTTTTTTAATTACAGATTTGATTAAAATTGACCATAACAAAAAAGCCATGGAATACGAGCCATGGCTTTTTTTTGCATTGTTATGAAATTATACCAACATGGCTAAGCCTTAGGCATATTCTTCTTTAAGATATTTTGCAGTGAAACTTTCTTTTACCTGCACCAGCCCTTTGGGTGCTCCCTGGTACAAAACTGTGCCGCCACCACTACCACCTTCGGGGCCAATATCCATAATGTGGTCTGCTACTTTTATCATGTCCATATTATGCTCAATCACCAATACGGTATTCCCCCTGTCCACAAGTTTGTTCAATACATCCAGCAAATGCTGTATATCCTGAAAATGAAGGCCCGTGGTAGGTTCATCCAAAATATAAAATGTTTTACCAGTGTCTCGTTTACCTAGTTCTGTTGCCAGTTTCACCCTTTGTGCCTCTCCACCACTGAGGGTTACAGCACTTTGACCGAGTGTGATATAACCAAGGCCAACCTCTTGCAAAACTTTTATCTTACGGTAAATAAAAGGGACAGCACTAAAAAATTCCACTGCTTCATCTACCGTCATATCCAGCACATCGCTGATGGACTTTCCTTTGTAGCGGATCTCCAGGGTTTCCCTGTTGTATCTTTTGCCATTGCATTTTTCGCAATGCACATATACATCTGGCAAAAAATTCATTTCTATCACCCTCATGCCACCACCCTCGCACACATCGCATCTGCCCGTTTTTACATTAAAAGAAAAACGACCGGCATTGTATCCTCGTATTTTGGCCTCGGGCACCAGGGAAAATAAGGTTCTTATGTCTGTAAAAAAACCACAGTAAGTTGCAGGGTTGCTGCGTGGGGTGCGCCCAATGGGACTTTGATCTATTTCAATTACTTTATCTATTAATTCCAACCCTTTAATAGATTTATAAGGCAAAGCCTCTGTTTTTGATCCATAACAAAAATGGCTCAGCAAAGGATAAAGCGTTTCGTTGATGAGGGTAGATTTTCCGCTGCCACTTACACCTGTTACAAGAATCAGCTTGCCCAATGGAAATTGGACACTTACATTTTTAAGATTGTTTCCGCTAGCACCTTTGAGTTCAATCATGAGTCCGTTGCCTTTTCTTATTTCAGCAGGTACAGCAATACCCTTTTTACCACTGAGGTAAAGGGAAGTATCAGAGCCAGATTTTAGCACCTGCTTAGGCGTGCCCGCTGCTACAATAGTGCCTCCATGTGTACCAGCACCCGGACCAATATCAACCAGATAATCGGCTGCCAACATGATGTCTTTATCATGCTCCACTACCAACACACTGTTGCCAATATCCCGAAGGTTTTGTAATGCCTTTATCAATCTTTGGTTGTCTCGCTGGTGCAGGCCAATGCTTGGCTCATCTAAAATATAAGTGATGCCCTGCAGTTGCGATCCTATTTGCGTGGCCAGCCGTATGCGCTGGTACTCTCCACCACTCAAACTTTTAGAAGGGCGATACAATGTTAAGTAAGTGAGGCCTACGTTGATCATGAACGTGAGCCGCTCCCGTATTTCTTTCAGTATATCTTTTGCAATAAGATTTTGTTTGGTGGCCAATCTTTTTTCCACGCCTTCAAACCATGCAAACAGGTGATCCAGATCCATCTCACTCAGTTCGGCTATATTTTTTTCATCAACCTTAAACCAAAGACTTTCTCTGCGCAGCCTTGTGCCTGCACAGGTTTCGCATGCCTTTAGCTTCATGTATTTTTCCACCCAATCTCTCATAGCCTCAGTAGTGCCGGGCGAAGAAAACCAACGCTTCAGCATGTTTACGATACCCTCATACTCGGTGGCATAATAAATGGAGCCATCCTGCGGCACATCCATATCTATGTCTGCATTCTCTTCTTCCACCACATCCTCTTTTCCATACAATAAAATATTCAAGGCTTTTGCGGGAAGGTCTTTAATTGGCTTATCAAGCGAAATTTTATGTTTCTTAGCCAACTGTTGTACCTGCTTAAAAATATAGGCTTCCCTTTCTTCTCCAAGCGCAGCAATGCCGCCGTTCTTCACACTAATGGCTTTATCGGGTATTACAGCATCCATGTTTACCTGGTACACCGTGCCCAGCCCTTTACAGGTGGGGCAGGCGCCGTAAGGAGAGTTAAAGGAAAATGCATTGGGGCTCGGTTCTTCGTAGCTAATGCCCGTATCTATACACATCAATTGCTTGCTGTACTGCACTACTTTGTTGTCGTCGTTGATGAGCAGAAACAACAAATCTTTGCCCATGCCCAAAGTTTTTTGAACACTCTGGCTCAGCCGGAATTTCATATCATCGGTAACCTGCAATCTATCTACCACCACTTCTATATCGTGAATCTTATAACGGTCTACTTGCATGCGGGCTGTAAGATCAAGCACTTCGCCATCTACCCGCACTTTTACAAATCCTTTTTTGCGAATATCTTCAAACAATTCCCTGTAGTGCCCTTTGCGACCTCTAACCAGCGGCGCAAGCAAACTGATTTTTTTATTTTTAAATTTTGCATAGATAGATTGCACGATTTCCTCCTCGCTAAATTTCACCATTTTTTTGCCGGTGTTGTAACTGTAAGCTTCGCCTACACGGGCATAGAGTAAACGGAGAAAATCATAGATCTCGGTGATGGTACCAACAGTACTGCGAGGATTTTTATTGGTAGTTTTTTGCTCAATAGAAATTACTGGCGAAAGGCCCGTGATCTTATCTACATCGGGCCGCTCCATATCGCCCACAAATTGCCGGGCATATGCACTGAAGCTTTCCATGTACCTGCGTTGGCCTTCATTGTAAATAGTATCAAATGCCAGCGAAGACTTACCGCTACCACTTACTCCTGTAAAAACAACCAGTTTGTTTTTAGGAATACTGATATCAATATTTTTCAAATTGTGCTCACGTGCACCAAAAACTTCAATAAATTCTTCTGTATTTTCTGCTGCAACAGGTGTTGCCTTTTTTGTAGCCATTATATTACTCCTTACTGTAAAGATACAAACAATAGCAAACTGGTATTGTTAGCCGGCTGCTAAAGTATTTGTTAGGTAATGGTAGAGAAGGGTCTTAACAACAAGGCGCATATCATTCGCCTTTTGACCAACAGGCAGCAAACTTTTAAGGCACGGAAAAACAAAATGGCCAAACAGGTAACCTGGGCAAAAGTTTTCCCATGCTCCCGCAGTATGGACGCAAAAAAAGATTTGGTGATAAGTTGCTCCAATGCTTTGCAGCATTGACTTTTAGCTACCACCAGCTTAAAAAATAGCAATGAATTAAAAAAATTATTTGGCTACTAAATATTTCCGCCTATACCTTTGCAGCAGTCTACCAGCAGGCAGGCAAGTTCTTTAATCATTCACTTATCAAGAAAGGCAGAGGGTAATGGCCCGATGAAGCCTTGACAACCTACTTAAACTTCGGTTTAGGAAAGGTGCCAATTCCATCTCAGCAGCAATGCTGGGAGAGATAAGTCAGATACATAGCCTCAAAATATTCTACCATATTTAAAGCTCATCTGATTTATCGGATGAGCTTTTTGTTTTTACAAGCAACCCCGTCGGGGTTTTCAACCCCTAGCGTTTCAACCGCTGTCGGGGTTTTAAACCGCCGACAGGGTGATAAACCCCCGACTGCGGCTCTAAGCCTTGTCGGCGGGTGCAGCAAGTAAAACAAAAAATCTCTTCCGATAATTTTTCTACGGATTCCTCTTGTTAGTGCTTACATTTTATTTTTTCACCGGCTGCATTAAAAAAATCATGCAGCCGCAAATAAAAAAATTATGAGCAACGCAACACAACTCATCCACAGCATTCCTACCGACCCTTTAACAGGTGCACTGAGTGTACCCATTTACCAAACCAGTACATTTGAGCAGGATGCCCCAGGCGTGAACCGGGGTTACGATTATGCCCGGTCTAACAACCCCACCCGGCAGGCATTGGAAACATTGGTAGCCACTTTAGAAAAGGGCCAGGTAGCTACAGCATTTGGAAGTGGATTGGCAGCTATTGATGCGGTGGTAAAATTGCTGAAAACCGGCGATGAGATACTGGCTGTGGATGATATTTACGGTGGTGCCTTTCGTTTGTTTACGCAGGTGTACGAAAAATTCGGTATCAAAGTAAATTATGTAGATACCACCGAGGTAGAAAATGTATTCAACGCCATCACCCCTGATACCAAACTTATCTGGCTGGAAACTCCCACCAATCCTACACTTAAGATCAGCGATATACAAGCCATTGCTGCCATTGCCAAAGCCAGCAACTGCCTGCTTTGTGTAGACAATACTTTCGCCTCTCCTGCCCTGCAGCAGCCGCTTGCCCTGGGCGCCGATTTGGTTGTGCACAGCGCCACTAAATACCTGGGTGGCCACAGCGATTTGATTGCCGGCATTGTAGTGGCTAAAGAAAAGGAACTGGGCGATAAAATAAAGTTTCTGCAAAATGCCACCGGCGCTATTCTTGGGCCATTCGACAGTTGGTTGGTCATCCGGGGGATTGAAACGCTTCACCTTCGCATTCAACAGCATTGCCGCAATGCACAGGCCGTTGCAGAATTTCTAACGACACATCCAGCAGTTGATAAAGTTTTTTACCCCGGTCTAGCTACTCATAAAAATCATCTTATTGCCAAACAACAAAGTAAGGGCTTTGGAGGTATTGTATCTTTTACTTTAAAAAATGATACAGAAGATGCGGCTATCAAATTTGTAATCTCTACCCAATATTTTAAGCTTGCTGAAAGCCTTGGAGGTATCAAAAGTTTGGTATCGCATCCGGCCAATATGACTCATAAATCTATACCGGCAGAAAAGAGAAGATCTGCGGGTGTGGCCGACAGTCTTATACGCCTGAGTGTAGGTTTGGAAGAACCTGAAGATTTGATTGAAGATCTGAAAAGCGCTTTTATCCATCTTGATAACACTGAGTTCTTCACAAAAGAAAACAATTATGAAGTCAGCACTGTTGCATAATTATGCTTCTGTTGTGGCGCCTGCCTGCCACCGGCCTGGCAGCTTCTAACACAGCAAATAATCACTCACAAATAAAAAAAACAATCATATCAATCATGTTCACTCATATTCAATCCACCTTACCCGTATCCAAAAAATTAACGCTTGGCCTTGTTGGCTTTGGCGTAGTAGGAAAAGGTTTGTACGATGTACTAGGATCTACACCAGCATTACAAGCATCTATAAAAAAAATATGTATAAAAAATCCTGGAAAGGAAAGAGCTATCCCACAAGAACATTTTACAAGCAGTGCAGCAGCACTGTTAAATGATGACGAAATAAATGTGATTGTAGAATTGATAGACGATGCAGATGCCGCCTACGAAATTGTAAAAGCTGCTTTGCAAAAAGGCAAAGCTGTGGTAAGCGCCAATAAAAAAATGATTGCTGCTCACCTGGAAGAATTATTGCACCTGCAGCACGAATACAAAACGGCCTTTTTATACGAAGGCTCTTGCTGTGCCAGTATCCCCATCATTCGTAACCTTGAAGAATATTACGACAACGATTTACTCTCTTCTGTGAAAGGCATTGTAAACGGAAGTACCAATTATATTCTTACAAAAATATTTGAAAACGGGCTTTCCTTTAAAGATGCTTTGCTGGAAGCCCAGCAACTTGGCTTTGCAGAAAGCAATCCTGCCCTGGACATTGAGGGGCACGATGCTGCCAATAAATTAACCATCCTGCTTGCGCATGCTTTTGGTAACATCGTAGCTCCGCAGGATTTTATTTACAACGGCATAACTTCTATAAAAAAAACAGATGCTACCCTGGCGCTGCAAAAAAATCTCAAAATCAAGTTGGTAGCTACCGCCCAAAAAATAAGCAACAACCGTTTAGCGGCTTTTGTACTTCCACAATTTGTAGAAGCAAGTGATGACCTATTCAATGTAGCTAACGAATTTAACGGCCTGGTTACAGAAAGTAGTTTTGCAGATAAGCACTTTTTTAAAGGCAAGGGTGCTGGCGCTTATCCTACAGCAGCGGCTGTATTAAGCGATATTGCCGCACTGAGGTACGATTACAAATACGAATACAAAAAATATTTACAGCCAGAGAAATTGACCTTAAGCAACGACTACTACCTTAAAACATTCGTAAGTGCTGATGTTGCAGAAAAAATAAATAAAGATGATTTTGAATGTGTGGATGAATGGCACCAGGAAGCCGGCAATAACTGGATGATTGGCGTGCTTCATGCCAGCAAATTGCTGGAAAGCCATTGGTGGAAGGAGGATGGAGTCTCACTTATTTTACACCAAAATCCTATTGTGAACGATGTGGCATATAAAAGAATCGGTAAAAAGAGTTTGCAGTTGGCTGGCGTAGTCTAATTGCAGATAGTGCGGCTTAAAAGTAGCCGCTGCGCCTATTTGTGTTAACTTTGAAAAAAAATTACCCATGATATCAAATTTTAAAAATCTTACACAAACACTGTTGTTGCTGATTACACTTTTTTCCGTTTTTTCCTGCAGCAGTTCCCGCCGAACCCTTGCTATTGAAGAAGGTTGGGAATTACTTGGAGAAAGCAAAGCAAACTTTGTAAGAGACAGAGACCAGATAGATGTACTGAGTGCCAATCGTTTTACTACAATAAAATTTAAGGTAGAAGACAAAGATATTCACTTAAGCGACCTGCATGTGGTTTATCAAAGTGGCGACAAACTGAGCCCCGTGATGGATGATGAGTTGGTGGCAAACCAATATAGCAGAGACATCGAATTAGGCCCGGAAGGCAAATCAATTCGTAGTATTGATTTTGCCTACCGCACCAGGGGCAATATTTTAAAAGGCAGGGCAAAAGTATTGGTTTTCGGAAAGCGTTATGTGGCGCCAGTAATTTACCAGGCGCCCTGACAATATCTAATACAATTATTAAAAAGCCTGGAACAAATGTTACAGGCTTTTTAATGATTTATTTTTTCCATTCATGTTCAAGAATACTCATTTCTACCAGGCTCCACCATTCGTGCTTGTGCAAGAGCACATCCCTGGAAATGCCATCTACACTAAAGCCTGAAGCTTTGTAACATTTGATAGCAGCAGTATTAAAATCATATACTCCTAAGCTGATACGGTGCAGGTTCAATTCTTCAAAACCAACTTTTAAAACTGCCCGTATCATATCCTTGCAATAGCCTTTGCCCTTATGCTGCCCACTTCCTATCAACACCCTGCTAATACGTGCCGACTTATTTTTACGACTGATACCACCCAACGAAATGTGGCCGACAATTTCTCCCGATTCTATTTCTACCACTTTGTACACAAATGCATCTGAAGAACCTAAATCGTTCGTATTGGAAATATACCAATCCATACTTTGCCATGTTAGGGGAAAGCTAAACAACGACCCAGCCCAGTTTATTAACAGTTCTTCATTGTCTATCCAGTTAATTAATTGTCGAAAATCGTCTGGGGTAAAATACTCAAGTCTTATCATATGCAAGCACTGGGAAAAATATAATTATACCTTATTTCAGCAAATGTAGATGATAAGTTGAATTTCAAATGATATAGTTTAGAAGCCGGTGCCGGTTTTAAAAAGCGGCTTTTATCATGGGTGCAAGCAGTGCAACCCAGCGTGCATATTGCTTGCCCGAGGGGTGCAGACCATCAGTTGCATTTAGGGTAGGATCTAAACGGGCTTCCCTTGAGATGCCCGTAACATCCTGGTAACTGACACCTATGGAGCTCGTTACTTGCTTATTGATGGCGTTGAATTCATTTATTTCCCGTGCTATCCTGGCTGTGTCGCTATTTTGCGCAAAAGGCGTTACGCTGTAATC
This sequence comes from Chitinophagales bacterium, assembly GCA_038257335.1. Classification (GTDB taxonomy): domain Bacteria; phylum Bacteroidota; class Bacteroidia; order Chitinophagales; family Chitinophagaceae; genus Ferruginibacter. The sequence goes on from JBBSJJ010000071.1 coordinate 13,364, forward strand.
GGGTATGGACAAAACGAATACCCTCGTTTTTCTTCCACCGGCGTAGCCGATTGCTTTGTTTAGCAGATCGGTGAACTGTACCCTATACTCGGCCTGGGTTCTTCCCTGGTATTGATTGTTTACGCCTATTAGAAGCGTTACAATATCGTAGGTGGCTGTAGGCGGACTACTGGCCAAGGCTGATAAAAGGCTACCAGTTGTCCAGCCTGAAGTAGCAACTATGTTGGGCATCATTACTTGCAAACCTTGCTGGGTTAACAAAGATGCTACCTGGTTGGGAAAACGTTGTTCTGCACCCACCGAGGTGCCGATGGTATAAGAATCACCCAGGGCCAGGTAGGTTTTTATAATGCGCATTGTATCTGTAGGTACAATTCCGGCACCTGGTGCACTGGGGTCGCTTTTTGTACAACTTAAGATGCTAACCAGCATCATACCCATTACTAGGCTTTTAACAACCCTAAACCCATTTATTTTAAAAAACCACATGTGGTAAATTACGAGATTCTTCAAGGAAGGGTTCGCCCGCCGATGCCGGCACACTGTTAAAAATATTTATGGAAAGATCCTGATCACTTTTACAAAGCGGGGAATAAAATAACTGTTGAGCGTTGAGAACATAACTCCCTTGCCAGATGAGGCATGAATAAAAGTAAAATTGTTTTTTTTGTTTTCTGTAACAATGCCCATGTGGCCCACTTCTCCGCTGTTGGCATCAGAGCCCGTGAATAGAATAAGATCCCCGCGTTTGCTTTGGCCGGGCTTTACCTCTTTGCCTGCATTGGTAAAATCGGAAGAAGTGCGGGGAACGGTAATTTTAAAATTATTGAAAACATAATTGATAAAGCCAGAGCAATCGAATCCATTCTCTTTTTTCATAGACCCATAACGATAAGGTACCCCTAACATCGTTTCGGCAAAACTTACGAGATCATCTGCAACTACAGTTCTGACATCAATTTTTCGGACGGGCACTTTTTTTTTGATAACGACTGTACTTATTAATTCGTTCACATTAACGGCGGCAGACGAATTTGCTTTCCGGCTTGAGCCGCAACTTTGCATCATCCAACATAGTAAACCTACACCTGCGATTTTTATCAAATTCATTCCTATCATTTTTTAACTGCCGGCAAAAGTAATGGACTTAATCCCTGGTAATATTATCAATTCTTATTTCGTTGATAAATCTGTCTCCATCGCTGCGGGCATTCTGAATTTTCATCACTACATTCATTCCCTTAGTTACTTTTCCAAAGGCAGCATAGCCTTGTCCATCAGCTTTGCCCCGGCTACTGCTATCAAACTGCTTTTGATCTCCAATACAAATAAAAAATTCTGAGCTGGCTGAACCCGGGGTTGTGCGGGCCATGGAAATAACACCACTTTCATGAGTGAGGCCGGTCTGCCTGGGTGATTCATGTGGCGTTCCTTTCAAAGCGGCCTGCTTAGCAGGATCGGAAGTACTGATGCCTCCCTGGATTAAACCGGTGTTGTATTCTGCCGGTACATTATCATTTTTCAACACCCTGTAAAAACTAGCCTTCTTGTACAGCCCTTCATCTACATATTGTAAAAATGCAGCCACCGTTTTGGGGGCTTTGTCTTCATACAATTCAACTTCAATATCGCCATAACCTGTTTCTATGACTACATTGTTTTCACTCGTTTTACCAGATGTGCAGGCGGCCACAAACATTAGGAGGAATGCATAGAGATAAACTTTATTCATAAAAGCAATTTACTTATTTTTTATTGCATGGTCTCTACACCTGTTACATAAAGAAACTACCAGTATGCTTTGAAAAACAGGTGGCAATAGGTGGCTTTTTATGACATGGTTTTATGACCTTTGCAAAAATATTGAACAATGCAAATAGAAGTTTTAAAGTCGAAAGTACACCGGGCAGTTATTACAGAGGCTAATTTGAATTACGTAGGTAGCCTCACTTTAGATGAAGACCTTATGGATGCGGCCAACCTGATTGAAAATGAAAAAATACAGGTAGTAAATGTAAACAATGGGGAAAGAATAGAAACCTATATCATAAAGGGGAAAAGAGGCAGTGGTGTAGTGTGCCTCAATGGTCCGGCTGCACGAAGAGGCGCAGAGGGAGATATCGTGATTATCATATCCTATGCGAGCATGGATTTTGAATCTGCCAAAAACTTTAAACCCAGCATTGTTTTTCCTGGCAATGGCAATACACTGAAGTAAAGAATTTAACAAGCCGGCACTAAGATCGCTTGATAGTCGGAAGGTCCACAATGGAAATCCAAAAATTTCCGATCCTCGTTATTACAGAAAGAAATTCATTTACGTCCACCGGTTTGGTAATGTAACAGTTGGCGTGATTTTGATAAGAAAGATTGATATCTTTTTCCGATGATGAAGTAGTAAACATAATGACCGGAATATGTTTTAGCTTTTCATCCTGTTTTATAAATTGCAATACTTCGTGTCCGTTCTTTTTTGGCAAGTTTACGTCAAGCAACAGCAGGTCAGGAGTTTCTGCTTCTTTAAAGGATCCGACTTTGTTAAGAAAATCAACAGCTTCCTTTCCATCTCTTACTACACTTAAACGGGTTAATATTTTTGCATCTTCAAAAGCTTCTTTAGTAAGCAGGATGTCTCCTTCATTGTCTTCCACTAATAAAATATGAATTGCTTTCATGGTACATAGCTTTAATATGAGTCGATAGGGTCAGGATATATTCAAGTGACTGATCGGTGTTTTTTAAAAAATATTTTTCTCCTAATAGTAAATTTCCGTTTTAAATTCAAGTAGAAATAATTCTGGTAAAAATTTATTTTCCTTATTGGCCGGTAATTTAAAATACAAACTGACAAATTGTGGGATCGTCAATTATTAATTGTTTGAGTAAAACAATTTTTCATCCCACCTTTATCACCTGCCATAACCCGTGTACTAAGCTAACAATAATTTTTAAAAAAAGTTAGCATTGCAGCCATGGCAATTGATACACTGCGCTGTCGAAAAGATTTTAGTTCACATTTTTAAGCAGCAAAGGCGTTTTTTGAGAGTGAATGATCGTTGCAAATATGTATTGAGCGGCATTCGGTTACTACTTGGCGGATAAGCATAACGATATTAAGCCTTGCGTGGAAGCGTAAAATAAAAAGTACTCCCACCCCGTTTGTTAGAAGATAGCCAAATACGCCCGCCCATATGATCGATTATTTTTTTGGTAATTGCCAGTCCCATTCCTGTTCCCGAAAATTCATTTTTATGATGCAGCCGTTGAAAAATAATAAATATTTTTTCAAAATATTCCTGGTCAATTCCAATACCATTGTCTTTAACGGCAAATTGCCATTCCCTCTCCAGCCCCTCCACCGTTATGTATACCTGCGGGGGTACACCTGTTCGGGTATACTTTAATGCATTGCCAATAAGATTTTGGAATACTTGCCGCATGGGAGAAACATGGCCCTTCACCACCGGAAGTTTATCTACATATAGGTCAGCACTTTTTTGCTGAATCTGTGATCTGAATAGAATCCGTATCTCATCAACGAGCTCATTGAGGTCAATATTTTCCGGATCCTGCTCTGCCCGACCAACTTTAGAATATTCCAATAAATCTAAAATAATTTGTCGCATTCGTTGTGCCCCATCCACCGCAAAGGCAATGTACTTTTTGCCTCTATCATCAATAACGTCTCCATATTTTTTCTCTAGTTGGGTTACAAAACCAGTTACCATGCGTAGCGGCTCCTGCAAGTCATGAGAGGCTACAAATGCAAACTGCTCCAACTCTGCATTTGAAATTGCCAGTGCACGCACATGCTTTTGCAGGCTTTCGTTCAAACTGCTCAGGTGTATCTCTGCCAACTTTTGTGCGGTAACATCTCTTTGAACTGCAATCCAATGAGTATACCACCCTTTTTCGTTGGCAACAGGGCTTACAGAAAAATTGATCCAAAAGGCATGGCCATCTTTTTTATAATTTAAGATAGTAATGGTACAAGGTTTAAAGCTAGCTATGGCAGTGTTGAGCCGTGCCAGCTCATCAACATCTGAGCCTGACCCTTGTAAAATACGGGGCGATTTCCCAATAATTTCCTCGGCCTCGTACCCTGTCATTTTTGTAAAAGCTTCATTGATAAAAATAATTTCAGATCCAGTCTTTACACCAACCGTACTTATCTCTGTAATCATCACAGCATCATTGGCATTAATGATCACAGACTCCAATAATTTCAAATGTTGCTCTTCCTGCTTACGTCGGGTAATATCCATCAGGCTGCCAATTTTTCTTACCACAGTACCCTTTTCATCGTACTCCATATAAGTACGGTCATATACACTAATCCACCCTTTGTTGTCTGTCCTCATCCGATATTCTCCATACCACATCGCCGTTTTTTTGTTGACCGCATCTTGAAAACTTTGTAACACAGCCTGACAATCGTCTTTGTGCAACCTGCTTATCCATTCGGGGCGATCTGGCACCAAATCATTCAGCGTCAATCCATACATTTCCTGGTGTGTCAAATTGGCCCAGCCATCGTTAGTGATTAGGTTCCATTCCCATACAGCATCGTTGGCAGCTTTTCCCAATAGTTCGAAGCGTTCGTTGGAGCGCCGCACTTCTTCTTCACTCTCTTTTCGCTTCGTAATATCTTGCATGGCTCCTACCATTCTCAAGGAGAGCCCAACTTCATTTTTTATTAAAAATCCTTTGTCTAATACGTGAGCATACTCACCATTAGCTTTTTTAAATCGGTACTCTTGCTCCCAGTTCAAAATGTTGTGGCCTGTAGCATTGGTAAACTGTTCAACACTTCCCACTACCCTTTCCCTATCATCGGGATGAATGTTGGTTTCCCAGAGGTCACCTTGCCCATTCCTTGTTTTTTCGCCGTAGCCAAAAGTAAGTTCAATACCATCTCCCCAGTACACCTTATCTAACACAAGATCCCAGTCCCAAATAGCATCTGAAGTAGCCTTGGATACATACTTGTATCTTCTATTGCTTTCCTCCAGGGATAGTTCTAGCAGCTTTTGTGGTGTAATGTCTTGCACCGTGCCCGACAAAAAGGATAATTTATCATCGTCGTCTTTTTTCAACTGGCCTTTTTCATGTACCCATTTTAAAGTGCCGTCGCTTAAAATAATCCTGTGCTCCAAATCAAGGTTTCGCCCGCCCGCCAGCACTTCGTTTTGTGCTATCATAAATTTCTCTCTATCATCTGGGTGAATGCTGGCTACAAAAAGATCCAAGCCCGGACGTACAGTGCCCGGCATCCCCCAAATTTTAAATACCTCTCGTGACCAGTATAAATCCTTTGTATCCAGGTTAAGTTGCCAATGCCCAAGTTTAGCAATTTCATGCGCCTGCCTAAGTTTTGCTTCTCTATCTAACAAAATTTCCGGGGCAATTTCTCTTTGGGTTACATCATTGCACACCACCATCATACAATCCATACCCTGGTAGGCTATTTTGTTACCAGAAACCTCTACCTGTATTTTTGTACCATCTTTTTTCAAGTGAGTAAACAGTCCAAAGTTGATCACTCCTTCTCTCTCGCTTGTGGAAGCTCGAATTTTTTGATGATTGGAGACTTGGTCTGCCGGCCCTAAATCCTGCAGGCTCATGGTCAGGAACTCTTCTTTGGTATATCCATAATGTTTTATGGCGGCAAGGTTCACATCCTGTATGTGAAATGTTTTTAAATCATAAATCCATTTCGGAACCGGGCTGGCTTCAAATAAAAAGCGATATTTTTCCTCAGATCGCCGCAGTGCTTCTTCAAAGTTTCTACGGTCGGCTATATCCTGAGCTATTTGCTCACTAAGTATTAACCGCAGCGTACAAAAATTAAAATAGCTGCCATCATCGCCTCTCGTTAATACCGAAACAACGTCAACTGTTATCGCAATGGCTTCTTTGGTAAACAGTACAAGCCCATTGCAAACTAACTCTACGTCTGTTCTGATTTTAAAAATCTCAGAAGGAAAAGATGCAGGGCGGCCAGAAATAGCGGGCAAAGCCAGTTGCCGTATTTCATCCAATGGGTATTTTAATAAATTACTTGCAGCGGTATTGGCCTTAAGAATAATTCCATTTGTAGAAACAATCAATGCAGCTATCGGAGCATGCTCAAAAGCGGTTTTATAAAAAGACAGTTCTGTACTCATGAGCTAGGAAGGGAAAAGATGCATATTTAAGAATGCCTTGAAGTTAACTTATTTGTGTTAATAGTTTAATTACAAAAGCAGGCTCTAAGCTAAACAATTTATAGAATTATTGATGGCTGACAGATGTGAGTGATTAGCAAAGCCTTTTACAGTTAGTGGTGCTGGCCAAGGCGGGGCCAGGTTTGTTATTGGATATCATTTTTAAAAAAAAATGTAAAAAATACCGTTGAGAAAGAAATGTTGAAAAACACGCGGGCTTAATTTAAAAAAAATTGCCTTCCCCGGAAATTGGAAGGCGATGTGATGGATATCGGGACGAACTTGCGACCTTCCCGCCTTAAAGCGGGACGCTATAAGCCAGGGGTAATATTGTGGTCCTTTAAATACCGGCCAATTCCTCTTGCCTTAATTTTTTTCTCCAGCATCATGGCTATTGATTTGCTGTCGCACTCAATCACATGGATCAATTTCCATGGAACGCCATATCGGGTGCTAAGCGATTGTAAATTATTATGCCGGTGCAACCTATCAGCAACATCGTTCAATATGCCAACATAGAACCTGTTGACCGATTCACTGTACAAAATATAAACACTGCAACTCATCATTTTAAAACCTACACGACAATAGAATTTAGCAATTGCGATAGAAATTGTATTGCTGTGGGTTTGCCATGTTTTATTTGGTGCGACCTTCCCGCCTTAAAGCGGGACGCTACAATAACGGGATAATATTGTGATCCTTCAGGTACCG
>JBBSJJ010000072.1:0-20275 GCA_038257335.1 Chitinophagales bacterium
CCATTAGGGGATGGCATCTATAAGTGCCCTTGTATAGGCTTCCTTTGGACTCTCCATTATATGCCGGGCAGTACCTTCTTCTACAATTTTTCCTTTGTTCATTACTAAAATCCTGTCGCTGATGTAATGTACCACCGAGAGATCGTGTGAAATAAAAATGGAAGTGAAACGATATTGCTGTTTCAACACGTTGATAAGGTTAAGCACCTGGGCTTGCACGCTCACATCCAGCGCAGAAACAGATTCATCAAAAATTAAGAAAGAAGGCTCCAGGCCCAATGCACGTGCAATGCAAATGCGCTGCCGTTGCCCGCCGCTAAACTGGTGTGGATAGCGGTTGTACACATCTGCACTCATGTTTACCTGTTGCAGTAGTTCCATCACTTTTTCTTTACCCACTTTTTTGTTGGGGTGCATTTTATGCACCATCAATGGTTCTAATATTGCATCACCGATTGTAATGCGGGGGTTCAACGAACCATAAGGATCCTGGAAAACAATTTGAAGGTCTTTCCTTAGGTTGCGCATAGAGGCAGGGCTGATGTCCTGTATTTGCTGCGAGTGCAACCATATTTTACCCGAGGTGGGTTTTACGAGTTGCAGTATGCTACGGCCCAGGGTAGTTTTGCCACAGCCGCTCTCGCCCACCAGCCCAATTGTTTCGCCTTCATTCAAAGAAAAACTTACATCATCAACTGCTTTGTAAAAAGAAACAGGGCGGCCCCATATATTTTTTTCTGCAGGAAAGTAGACTTTCAAATTTTCTACCCTTAAAACTGGTGAGTCTCCAATATTGGGGGTTGCAAGTACAACATCAGGGGAGATGGTGGTGGCCCGTGCGGCAAAATCGTTGTTAATAAAATCTGCTACAACGGGCAACCTCTTCCCTTTACTTTCCTTGTGTGGTTTGCAAGCCAGCAGGGCTTTCGTATAAGCATGTTGCGGATTTTTAAGAACCTGCCCGGTGTTGCCCTGTTCTACTACAATGCCCTTGTGCATTACCAGCACCTCGTCTGCAAAAGCTGCCACCAGCCCAAGGTCGTGTGTAATAAAAAGCACAGACATTTTTTGCTGTACCTGCAATCTTTTAAGAAGTTCTAAAATATTTTTCTGCACCCTTACGTCCAGGGCGGTAGTAGGTTCGTCGGCTATGAGCAGGGTGGGCGAGCAACTCATAGCCATTGCTATCATTACCCGTTGTTTTTGTCCGCCACTTATTTGGTGTGGGTAACGGTTAAGCATAGCGGCGGGTTGCGGCAGTTCTACCTGCTCAAACAACTCAATCGTTTTGATCCTTGCTTCTTTGCGGCTTATCTTTTTATGTAACACAAGACTCTCCATTACCTGCGAGCCGCAGGTGAACACCGGGTTTAGGGAGGTCATCGGTTCCTGGAAGATCATAGCTATTTCGTTGCCCCTTATTTTCCTGATGCCTGCAAAGGATGTTGTTACCAGATCTATCTCTGCACTCTCTGCGGCATGAAACAAGAGTTGGCCCTTTACCTGTGCTGCCGCAGGCAAAAGCTGTAGCAACGATAAAGCAGTTACAGATTTGCCAGAGCCACTCTCACCCACAATGGCTGTGAGCTTGCCGGCGTGTAGGCTAAACGAAATGTCTTTTACTACAGGCACTATTGCATCCTCCTGTTTAAAACTGACGGATAAATTTTTTACCTGCAAAAGTGTGCCTGCTCCATGTTGGCCTTCGGTAAATGCTTTGGTACCCTCAATCATTTCTAGAGGTTTTGAGTTGACTGTGATAAAGGAGCTTCGGTTAAATGCCACCTGGTGCTACAACAAAAATTTAGTTTGGCGATGAATGCTAGAATTTAAGATGCCTTACCGTCATGCCATCATTGATGAGTTGCTTCAGAGAATCTATGCCAATTTTTAAATGATTTTCTACATACTGTGAAGTAACGTTTAGATCGCTTGCCTCTGTTTTTACACCTTCGGGCACCATCGGGCTATCGCTCACCAGCAACAGGGCACCGGTAGGAATTTTATTGTAAAAACCCACTGTAAATATAGTGGCTGTTTCCATGTCTATAGCATAAGCCCTCACCTTAGTGAGGTATTCTTTAAAAACCTCATCATGCTCCCAAACCCTGCGGTTGGTGGTATAACATACGCCGGTCCAGTAATCGCACTCATAATCTCTAATGGTAGTACTGATGGCTTTTTGCAAAGCAAATGCGGGCAAGGCTGGCACTTCTGCAGGCAGGTAATCGTTGCTCGTTCCCTCGCCCCTTATGGCGGCTATGGGTAAAATAAGATCTCCCAGTTTGTTGCGTTTTTTTAACCCTCCGCATTTACCCAAAAAGAGTACGGCTTTGGGCTTTATTGCGGTAAGCAAGTCCATGATAGTGGCTGCACCTGGGCTGCCCATACCAAAATTTATAATGGTGATATTGTCTGCGGTAGCACATTGCATGGGCCTGTCCAGGCCTACTATGGGCACTTTATTCCACTCCGCAAACATGCTTACATACTTGGAAAAATTAGTAAGCAAAATGTACGATCCAAAATTTTCCAGTTTTTCCCCTGTATACCTGGGTAACCAGTTCTCTACGATGTCTTCTTTTGTTTTCATCAATTTTTTTTAATTGGATAAAAGTAACGTTTTTTTTTTGACCCACATTTCTAATAGTCTTCTTCAGAACAGTTGTTTTTACCAGAGAGCGTGACCTCCTTCATCAAAGGTTGAAGGATGCTAGTGCAAAAAATGCGACCTTAGCCATATGATCAAAATCAATTATCCTGATAAGAAACCAACTATTAAAATAGTAGAAGGAAGGGAATTAATTTTTTGTGTGATCAGGAAAAAATGGATGGTATTAACGCCAGAGGAATGGGTGCGGCAGAACCTTCTTTTATTTTTAATAGAAGTCATGAATTATCCTCCTTCCCTGATGGCGGTAGAAAAACAATTGCTGCTCGGAGATTTAAAGAAACGGTTCGACCTGGTGGTTTATAAAAATGATGTGCCGTTTATGCTGGTCGAATGCAAAGAAATGAATGTTCCTATTTCACAAAAAACATTAGACCAGGCCCTGCGATATAACATTAACCTTCGGGCAGCCTATTTCATAATTACGAACGGAACTGATTGTTATGGTTTTAAAATGGAAGATGGTAAAATGGCAAACATCGATGCTTTCCCGCTCTTTTAAACCAAAAGCGGCTGTGTTTTATAACGTAAATTTGCGTTTAATAGAAAGACCGTTATAAGTTAGGTACAATTTAAAATTAGGTCCAGTCAATAATTGAAAACGCAGTTATACAACATACCAAATGCCTACAAAGAATTATCCTTTAAACAATATTGACAACATTCAGCAGTTTGAAGCGTTGTTTGACTTTGCTACTATTGGTATTGTGGTTACCAACAATGAGGGCAAGATTGTCAACTTTAACAAATGTGCCGAAACCCAGTTTGGGTATACCAAGGCAGAAATGATGGGCGAAGTGGTAGATAAGTTATTGCCGCAAAATACACATGATAGGCATGTTCGTTACCGGGAGCAATATTACCATCACCCGGAGCCCCGCATTATGGGCCACGGCCGGGATTTATTTGCCCAGGACAAGGCCGGCAATACATTCCCCGTAGAAGTAAGTCTCAGTCATTATACCATCAACGGGCAAACTTTTGTAATTGCCTTTGTAATAGATATCACCGTACGTAAAGCCCACGAGGCCATCGTTAGCGGGCAAACTAAGGAACTGGAAAGAGTAACGGCCGAGATCAAATCCATGAATTTTGAATTAGAACAAAAGGTAGAAGACAGAACGAAGATGTTGCGGGAAGCTCTTTCCGAGCTTGAAAAGTCGAAAGAAGAATTGATTGTGGCATTTGAAAGAGAGAAAGAGCTGAATGAACTAAAATCGAGATTTGTAACAGTGGCGTCACACGAGTTCAGGACACCCTTAAGCACCATACTTTCCTCGGCCTACCTGTTAGATAAGTACAATGAGCCGAAGGGCGACACAAAAACAAAAAAACATATCAACCGCATCCAGGGTGCGGTTGAAGGAATGAAAAATATCCTGGAAGATTTTCTTTCGTTGGGCAAAATGGAAGAAGGGCTGGTTCAAACAAATATGGAGTTTGTTTCGGGCGGTACCCTTACAAGCATTATTACAGAACTGATACATGCTATGGAAGGACTGCTCAAAAAAGGCCAGCACATTCTATTTGCCAACGATGTAAAGCCGGATGTTTTTGTAGACATCAACCTGCTCAAAAATATTTTAATCAACCTCGTTTCTAATGCTATTAAGTTTTCTAATGAAAACGGACAAATAAAAGTTCATGCAGAGCTGCTCGATGGTAGCCTCAGCATCACGGTAGAGGATAATGGTATTGGCATACCGGAGGACGAGCAGCACCACTTATATGAGCGATTTTTTAGAGCAAAAAATGCAGGTAACATACAGGGTACGGGGCTGGGCTTGCATATAGTGGGTAAATACCTGGAGCTTTTAAATGGTGGCATGACCATGAAGAGCACATTAAACCAAGGAACAACTTTTTCATTTTATATACCGCAGCAACAATTATGAAAAAAATATTAATCATTGAAGACAACCTGGAAGTGAGGGAGAACACCGCAGAAATTGTGGAGTTATCAAACTATGAAGTGTTTACCGCAGAGAATGGAAAAATAGGGGTAGAAGTAGCTTTGAGGGAGAAACCTGATTTGATCATTTGTGATATTATGATGCCCGTGTTAGATGGGTATGGTGTTTTTCATCTCTTAAGCAAACACAAAGACACAGCGCTCATTCCATTTATTTTTTTAACCGCCAAATCTGAACGAACTGATTTTCGTAAAGGCATGGAAATGGGAGCAGACGATTACATTACTAAACCCTTTGATGGTATTGAACTGCTGCGGGCCATTGAAATACGCCTGAATAAGACCGACTTGCTGCACAAGCAATACCAAGGCGCTGCGGCCATGCAAGATTTTTTGGGAAATGTAAAACAGGTGGGGAAGGTTGTGCTCACATCGGATGAGAGGGAGGTGTACAATTATAGTAATAAGATTTTTGTTTATACCAGCGGCCAAAGGCCACGGGCTATGTACCACGTAGTTTCCGGCAAAGTGAAAATTTCCCGCACAAATGAGGCCGGCAAAGAATTTATTACAGACATACATAGCCCCGGCGAATATTTTGGGTACACTGCCATACTCGAAAATGTAAATTACCTGGAAGATGCGCAGGCTTTGGAAAATACCAGCCTGATGCTGATACCAGCCGAAGACTTTGTGCAACTTATATCCCAGGATTTGGGCATAGCGCAAACTTTCATAAAAATTATTACACAAAATATTGCCGGCAAAGAAGAAAGCTTGTTGAACCTGGCTTACAATTCCTTAAGAAAGAAAGTGGCTTATGGCCTTATGCAATTGCATGAAAAATACAAAGTAGATGACGATAGTAATACGGTCCTTACGCTCTCCCGGGATAACATGGCCAAAACTTTTGGCGTAGCCACAGAATCACTCATTCGCACTTTGGGCGATTTTAAAGATGAGAAGCTGGTAGAACTTGAAAGCGGCAAAGTGATCATCATCAATAAAAATAAATTAACCTTGCTTCCATACTAACTCATCTTTAAGAATACTGCTTTACAAAATGAGGCTGTCTCCAAAGGCAAGGTATTTCACAGCAAGATCACAAAGAAATGCAAAGTGAATAGATAAGTAGATCGATAAGCAATCGTTGTTGCTTTGGCTGCTTTGTTTCGTTGTGTGAAACTTTCTATTTTGAAACAACCTTATTTTGTGTTGGTAAACTGCCGGGTAAATAATGTTAAATATGCGAAAGTTTCATGAGTGAACTTATAAATTCCGCAGCAGAATTTTGAGTTTTAAGAGTCCAGCTTTCTGTAACTGTAATTACATTCCAAATCTTTCCCGACTTTCGGGAAACCTGTATAGACACCCCCATTTTTGCAAAAAAATCACTGGTCAACTCTGTCACTGTTCTATTATTGCCAGTGTTGATGCTTGCTTTGGGATCATGCACAGGCAGCCTGCTGAGTTTAGTATTGTAATCCAATTGAGTTGGTTTTGCCAACCCATTCATCTTGTCAACTTCAAAGAAATCAATTTTTAAAAACGGATACCTGGCGGTAAAAGCCGCCTGTAGCTCCGCCAGCACGTGATACTCATTTAATTTTATCTCCTCGTTTTCCACTTCCATCGTTGTTTGTTTTAACCAGCGGCATGCATTTTCCAATAAATTCTGCAAAGTCTAACCGAAGATAAAGAGCCTTTTTATTATGGCAGACTACCGTTCTCAGTGCTACGTATGATTGTAATCAGCAATCGGGGCTAAGCTATGAGCAGAGTTGACGACAAACATATCCTGCGCATTTGGCTGTCACTATTTAGGGTTTGTTGCCAGGATAGCTTTGTGGAACAATTAACAAGAACTTCTCTCAACAGTTAATAGTCAAGATCATGAAATCAACACTTAAAATATTCGCCCTGCTGTTTTCAATTATTCTTTTTAGCAGTACGGTAAGCTTTGCACAAGCCAACTACCATTCTAAAGTAGTGGACATTAAATTAAACGGTACCTCTAATATTCATGACTGGGAAATGGTAGCAACTGCCGCAACCAGTAGTGCAACTTTTGTTGTGAATAGCAACGGCCAGGTGACGTCTCTAAGCGCTCTTAGCTTTGTATTGCCTGCCGTAAATCTTAAAAGTGGGCACGGCCAAATGGACAAGAATACTTACAAAGCTTTAAACAGCAGCAAGAATCCTAACATCAGTTTTACCCTTACCTCTGCAACCGTTACTGCAACGGGAGGCAACAACTACCAAATAGATGGAGTAGGTAAGTTGTCTATAGCAGGCACAGTTAAACACACCGATTTGCAGGCAACCGGCAAATACAACCCGTCTGATAAAAGCTTTACGGTTACTGGGGTTAAAAAAATGAAAATGACAGACTACAAGGTCGCCCCTCCGAAAGCATTAATGGGCACCATAAAAACAGGCGATGCTATTTCTATCGCCTACACTTTAAAATTTACCAGATAACAGCTAACAATACTTTTAAAAATTTCAAACAACTATTATGAAAAAGATATCATTTTACAGCATTATTGCCACCGTACTACTAGCGTTTTTTCAGCCGCTTACTACAACGGCCCAGGTAGCAGACAAAGAATTTTATGGGCGCCCTTCTAACTGGAGGCCCTACGACCAACGGGGTATCAACGTTTTTGAAACTGGCAAAGCAGATACCATTGCTTTTGAAGGTTTGCGTATGAGATTTGGCGCAGGCTTTACACAACAGTTTCAAAGTTTAAAACATGAAAACACTGCAACAGACAGGCAGGGTGCCAACAAACTTTACCCAATTGCCCCAGGTTTTATGACCGCACAGGCTAACTTGTTTACTGATGTACAATTGGCAGATGGTATTAGGTTGAATGTGACTACTTACCTTTCTACCCGTCACCATAACGAGGCCTGGGTAAAAGGTGGATACATACAGTTTGACAAACTCCCCTTCAAAGGAAAATTCTGGACAGACCTGATGGATGTAACCACAATCAGAATAGGGCACATGGAAGTGAACTATGGTGATGCGCATTTCCGCAGATCAGATGGTGGCCAGGCCCTTTACAATCCGTTTATGGAAAGTTATATCATGGATGCCTTTGCTACAGAAATTGGTGGTGATGTATTCATTCAAAAAAATGGATTCTTCGGTATGTTGGGTGTTACCAATGGCATGATTAAAGGCCATGTTGACTCTGCCGCAAAAGGTACCGTAGCTGGGGTAGTGGTAGATGACAACGACAACCGCAATCCTTCTATCCTGTTAAAAGCTGGTGTAGATAAATCTTTAGGCGATAAAATGCGGGTAAGGTTATCTGGAAGTTACTATCATAACTCAAGCAATGCAGGTAGCGGTCTTACTTTATACGGAGGAGATCGTGCTGGTTCAAACTACCAAAACGTAATGGAAAAATGGAAAACAGGTGCAGCTGTGAACGCTTCTACAGCAATTGCCTTTTCTGGCAGGTTAAACCCTAATTTCTCTAAAAAAATTGACGCTATCATGCTCAATGGTTTCTTAAAAGTGGGTGGCGTAGAACTGTTCGGTACCTATGAAACAACTAAGGGTAGAACTAAAACAGAAACACTAAGTAGGAAAGCCAGTCAATTGGCAGGCGATGTAATTTACAGGTTCGGTGTACAAGAAAACCTGTACCTGGGCGCAAGATACAATGCAGCTAAAGCAAGGCTTGCAGGCATGACCCAGGATGTAAAAGTAGATCGTTTTGCGCTGGCTGCAGGTTGGTTCCTTACGAGGAATGTTTTGTTGAAAACTGAATATGTAGTTCAAAACTATAAAGATTTTCCCACCGCTGATTATCGTAATGGTGGCGAGATAAAAGGAATAGTTGTTGAAGCAGTGGTAGGTTTCTAACCTTCAAACTGTAAGATTGGTTTAAGAGAATGGGCGAGAGCTCATTCTTTTAAATTTAAACACAAAATTTAAAGTAATGCGCCAGGTATGCTATTTCCTAATGTTGGTTCCGTTTTTAAAGCTTGCTTTTGTAGTGGGCGCAGGTGCCCAACATCGCCCGGTAAAATGGGCAGTGCAAAAGAATAGCACGCTTAGCGTAGGAGGAAGTTCCAACGTAAATCATTTTACCTGTACCGTTACCAGTTTAGCCAGTTACGATACCATTGTTGTATCGAACGATGCTGTTAGCTCCCTGGCGCTCAAGGGATCTATCAAGATGGATGTACTGAGCTTCGATTGTAACAATAACCTGATAAGGAAAGACCTGCGCAAGACCTTAAAATCGCACCAACATCCAAATATGGTCATCCGTTTTTTAACACTTAAAACCATGCCCGGTCTAACTTTTAAGACAGAGCAAATAAGCGGATGGGTAGAAGTGGAACTGGCGGGGGTAAAAAAAGTATTTGAGCTTCACTACACATTCACAAAAGCAGCAACGGGTTCTATCCGCTTAAACGGAGGACGCAAATTTTGCTTTTCAGATTTCAACCTTGCCCCGCCCCGTAAGCTGGCCGGCCTCGTAAAAATTAAAGATGAATTTGATGTAAGATTTGAGCTGATGCTGAAACCCGTTTAATAAATCCTGCCGACCCTTTTTAACCAACAAAAGATCTAACCTTAGCAGTTAGATCTTTTTGTTTTTATTAAAGGCCCGAAACGAGAGCCTCTACAATAGTTTTATTTGGAGAACTGTGCTGAGGGTTTGATCTTTTTATTAAAATCAAATGCTTTAGTAGTGTGGCCAGGCAGGCAACTAAGCGGGAAAATAAAAATGCCCCTGTTCTAAAACAGGGGCATTTGAAATAATATAGAGGTAACAATGTACTATGGAAAAATACCCAACTCAGCATAGCTGGTGGCTACTTTATTAATTGCATTTACATACGCTGCCGTGCGCATATCCGGGATAGCTGGATTGCTCTGCCAGATATGAACAATTTCCCTGGTAGCAGTAATCATGGTTTCTTCCAGGCCGCTATGCACCAACTCAATTTCTTCTGCACCATGTTGAATCATTTTACGATCCGTGGCGCTTACTGTTTTGCCTGTAAGATTTTCTATCTGGCTAAGGATCTGCGTATTCATGTTCTCAGTAAATCTTTTCTCCATACGGCCATAACGCACGTGGCTCAGGTTTTTCAACCATTCAAAATAACTTACCGTTACGCCGCCGGCATTCAGGTACATGTCTGGAATAACTAAAATACCTCTTTGAATAAAAATTTCATCTGCTTCTGGTGTACAAGGTCCGTTGGCAGCCTCACCAATGATTTTAGCTTTTACCCTGGGTGCATTTTCTGCATTAATTACATTTTCAAGTGCTGCAGGAATCAGGATATCGCATTCAAGTTCCAATGCGTCTTCTGTGCGGGCTAATGTAATTGCGCCCGGAAAATTAATGATGGAACCTGTCTGCTTTCTAAACTCTATCAACTCATCTTCGTGCAATCCATCTGCATTATAAACAGCTCCGTCGTGTTCTGAGATAGCAATTACTTTAGCCCCATGCTCACGAAAAAATTTAGCTGAATGGTAACCTACGTTTCCAATACCCTGTACTACCACCGTTTTGCCCATGATGCCGGTTGTAAGTCCAATTTTAGCCATCAGGTCTTCCATATTACAAATCTCCCGGATGCCAAAGAAAACCCCGAGCCCTGTTGCTTCTTTTCTGCCGCGAACTCCACCTTGAGTAACGGGTTTACCAGTTACACAACCGGCAGCATCTATTTCGCCTGGCTTTAAAGATGCATAGGTATCTACTATCCAGGACATCTCCCTTTCGCCAGTCCCATAATCGGGGGCTGGCACATCTATACCAGGGCCAATAAAGTTTTTCTTTACCAGCTCTGCTGTATAACGGCGGGTAATTTTTTCCAATTCGTAAGTACTATAATTACGGGGGTTAATCTTAATGCCACCTTTGGCTCCGCCAAAGGGCACATTAACAATAGCACATTTGTAAGTCATTAAAGATGCAAGTGCCATTACTTCGTCCTGGTTTACTTCGTCGCTAAAACGAATACCACCTTTGCAAGGCGATTTGTGCTGGCTGTGTTGCACACGATAGGCCTCAATAACTTCAATGCTTCCGTCGTCTCTCTTTACAGGGAAACGCATTTGGTAGACACTGTTACAGGCTTTAATCTGTTCTAAAATGCCCGGATCAAAACTGGTAAAAGCTGCCGCTTTATCAAAACTTCTTTCAACGCTTTGAAAAAAGCTGTACGTCTGGTTTGACATATGTTTTTATTTTTTATTATTAAAAAGGGAAAATCCCTTGCAAGCCGTACTGATCAGTTATTCAAATTTCATACTCATCCACCTCAATTCTGCTGGTAGATAGAACGCCGGCAGTTAACAAACGGGTTACGATGCCAATCGCATGGTGAACTTAGTTTTTTTCCTTTTCCAGCCTGCTCATCTTCCTGTCTATGCTGGCAACATATAAAAACAATCCTATTAATATGGTGAGGCATACTGCCACTACAATATATATTTTTCCATTGCTGCGCATAGCATCTGCCATGGTTACTTCCTGCTGTGCTGCTGCTGCCAGGGAGCTTACAAGCGCCATAACGAGCATGCTTAAACGCCTCTTTACAAAACCAGAAAATTTATTCATGTTAATCTATTTTATAGCGATGGCTATTTTTTTTCTTCGTTCAACAGGGCTTTGTCTTTTAAAAGCTCCAGTCTAATTTTTAAAGTGGTGATCCATACTCCTAAAAGCGTCCAGCCAATAACAGCAGGATAAAATATGGCCCTCATGCCAGCGTCCATATCATTGCGGTTCAATGCAGGGTTGCCGGAATCGCTGCCCGGTGCACCTGGGTGCAGGCTTCCTACCATGCGGGGAATGATCCAGATGCTGGGAAAAAGCATGGCAAAAGCAAAAATATTGTACACTGCACTTACACGTGCCCGCTTGTCCATGTCGGTAAATGAGCCCCTCAAAACAAAGTAGGCACCATAAATTAAAATAGCAATAGCGGCTCCTATGAGTTTTGGTTCTTTTAATACCGTACCCATAGACTGGTGCTGATCTGTAACCCATGTTACAGACACCCACAACACGCCGGTGAGGTAGCCTAATATGCCAAAGATGGTGCCCATAGCGGCAAAGCTCCTTGCAAAAATATCGTACTTGTAATGGGTAGAGTTAAGGTATTTGATACTGTACACAAAACTGATGATAAAAAGGATCATCATGCCAAACCACATGCACACATGAAAGTAAAGATTGCGGATGGTTTCATTTAAAATAGGCAGGCGGGGAACATCCATTAAAAAACCGGCAACAATTGTAAATACCAGTAAAATGAATGACAATAATTTCCACCAGCTTTTTCGCATCGGAGGGTGATGTTTGTTTAGGGCGCAAAGTTATGGTAATCTACTTTATATATCCGTCCAATTTAAAAGGTTAAAGACTGATTTAGCCTCGTAGCTCGTGCACGCATCGCCACAATGCTTCCTGGCAATGTTCAGATTACAAAAAAAAATATCGCTTGAAAATTTTAACCGGTGAAGTTCAATACTGCCCTGAGCCATCAGGAAGGTTTTTGTTACTCTTTCCACAAAAATGGAAACAGGATAACGGCCAGCGCTATTACCAAAAGGTCCATCATGGCAATAACCCCGGCAATTTGCAAAACGGCTCCTTCTCTGAATACTTCGGCAAAAGCTACTTTGCTAAGGCGCATGAGTAATAATAAAATTGGCAAAATTACCGGGAAACCAAGGATGGCAATCAACGCCGCATTTTGTTGGGCCTTGGCTGCAATCGCACTCATCAGCGTAAATACAAGACTGATGCTTGTGCCACCGAGTATTACGATACCTGTGAACCATAGACTCTCCTCTACAGGGTTGTCTAAAAAAACGAAGAACAGCAGCAGGCTTACGATGCTCATCAATGCCATCAGCAAAATGTTGAAGGCCAATTTAGCCAGGATAAATTCTACGGGAGAGGTTATGGAATAAAAGTAAAGCATACGTCCGCGGCTTTCCTGTAAAAAACTTTTGGCCACGGTATTTACGCAAACGAATAATTGAATCACCCAAAAAAGGCTGTTCCACACTGCCGCATCCGGGCTGTCGGGCATAGAAAGGTAGAGCACAAAAATGGTGGAGGCAATGTATAGCAGGATACCGTAAAAAGTATGCTGTTGCCGGAGTTCCAGCATCACATCTTTTTTTAATAAAGCATAAATACGGTAGAGCATGAAGAATGTTTCTTATTTAAAGGAAACTGCTGGCTATTAGTTTTGTTCTGCTGCGCATATCCTGCAGCGTGGCTCATAAATATCTTTTTCACCCAATAAAACCTGCGGGCCTTCCGCAACTTTGCGATAGCTGATATTGGCAATATTGCCACATTTAACACAGATGGCGTGCAGCTTGGTAATGTAATCTGCCTTGGCCAACAGGCCCGGCATTTGGCCAAAAGGGTTGCCCAGGTAATCCATATCCAGGCCGGCCACAATCACCCGGATGCCTTTCATAGCAAGGTGTTCGCACACATTGCCTATTTCTGCGTCAAAAAATTGTGCTTCGTCAATACCCACTACATCTACATCCTGGGCCAGCAATAAAATGGTTTGAGAACTTTCTACCGGTGTGCTTTGAATAATATTGGTATCGTGGCTCACAATATTCATTTCATGATACCGGGTGTCTAGTGCAGGTTTAAATATTTCAACTTTCAAATTGGCTATTTTCACCCGCTTCAGTCTGCGTATCAACTCCTCAGTTTTACCACTAAACATGCTGCCGCAAATTACTTCTATCCATCCACGCCGCTCACCTTTCAAACTGGGTTCAATAAACATTAAACATCTTTTTTAAAATACTGTTAGTAACTTTAACCTATTGCTGCAAAGATTAAAGTTTCTACCCATAGGGCAAAACAAATTTTACTGCGGGCATTGTATTTAACCAGTTAATTTTTTTAGTATGGATCGGGTGGTAACACTCTCAAATAAAATACAGGAGCAATTGGCTCAGCAGGCTTCCATTGATCAGTTGTTGGTTACGGTGCAAATGCTTCAGTCTGAACTAATGCATAAAAAGCAAATGCAGCCGAAGCCTGAAACAGCTTCTGCAGTGTCCATACAAATAGCGCCCATAGATAATAAAGAACCTTACCAGGAGGAGGCTTTGCCTGAGCCCGAAGAAAAAACGCTGGAAGTTTTGCAAGTGGACGAAACAGAACTGGAAGCAGAGTTAGAGGAGATCAAACGAAATGCAGAAGTGAAAAACAACATGGCTGTTCAAAACAAACCCACCCTTTTATTTGATCCTGTAGAAGATATCCCAACCCTCGTTCACCAGGAAGGCAGTGCTGGCAATACCCCTAAATCTGCAACGGAAGGCGTTCGTAAACCTGCTGCAGAAATTCATGAGTTGATTTCAAGGGAGCAATCCTCTTCATTGAATGAAAAATTGAAGCAGGCTAAAATTGAACTCGGCGAATCCTTAGAAACACCCATCAAAGACCTTAAGAAAGCCATTGGGGTGAATGACCGGTATCTTTTTATAAATGAATTGTTCCGGGGCGATGAAGTGATGTATGAGCGCAGCATCAAAACCATTAATGGTTTTTCTATTTACCCTGAAGCAGAATATTGGATAAAACGAGAACTAAAATTGAAGATTGGATGGGATGATAAGAATGAAGTAGTAAAACAATTTGATCAACTCGTGAGGAGACGATTTGTATAAATGTACTGCATGATTTTTTTAGTGGCTCCATGGTGCTGGTACACATAATCTTTGGCAATGGTACCGGCAGCCGATAAGTCCTCGTTGTTATTTAAAAGCCTATTGAGCAAGGCTTCCAGCTCCAGCGCATTTTCAATACTAAAAGCTCCACCTGCATCTGCCAGGTCCTTTGCTTCCGCAAATTTTTCATAAACAGGTCCAAATACAACTGGCTTGCCATAAACTGCGGCTTCCAATATGTTGTGAATACCACTCTGGTTGAAACCGCCACCCACATAAGTGATGGTAGCATATTTGTACAGCCTTGCCAGGCTGCCAATATTATCAATAATCAACACATTACTGCTGTTATTTGCTACATAAGGTTCGGTTATTAATGCAGAGTACATCAAGGCCTGCGGAAATTCTTGTTTAAGATCCTTTATCCTTTCTTCGCTTACCTCGTGCGGCGCAATAATAAATTTAATTTGGGGGTACACCCTTGTATAATGCATCAATACCTCTTCATCTTCTTCCCAGGTGCTGCCAGCCACCAACACCTGGCGGCCTTCGCAAAAGGCTTGTAGCTGGGTGGAAAGCGGAGTATGATTTGCTGCTACATCAATCACCCTGTCGAACCGGGTGTCGCCGGTAACTGTACATATTTGTGACTTACCAATGGTTTCCAGCAGTTTCCTTGAGGCAGGAGTTTGCACAAACAGTTGATGAAAACAATCCAGCATATTTTGCCAGAAGTTACCATACCATTTAAAGAACGGCTGTGTAGGTCTGAAAATTCCGGAAACTAGTAAAACGGGGATATTTCTTTTTTTTAACGCAGCCAGGTAATAATGCCAATATTCATATTTTACCCAAAGCACCAGCGAGGGTTGCACTACATCTACAAAGGCAGCAGAATTGGCGGCGCCATCCATGGGTAAATACATTACATGGTCGGCCCCATTGTAATTTTTGCGTATTTCGTAACCGCTTGGCGAAAAAAACGTTAGTATAATTTTGTGGTCCGGGTGAGTTGTTTTCAAGGCTTCCAATAAAGGCCGCCCCTGTTCAAACTCTCCAAGGCTGGCGCAATGCATCCAGATGATCTTGGGCCCAACCCCTAAATTTTCCTGGTTACTGCCGCTATGGGAGCCTACGTGTGCGGATTGCCAAAAATTTATCTTGGATCGAAGATTTGTCTTCCATCCCCGCCGGCCTTGTGCCCATTGCATCGCTTTGGGATTCCAGTTGGCCGCCAAATGAAGCGCTGCAGAATAAATTTGAAGGAAAATATTATAAAGAATGATCAAGCTTAATTTTTTTTCAAATGTAAAGGGTATTGCTATCAAATCCTACATTGACAATCTCTCTGCGTAAAACCTTCTGTTCACCGCTTCAATCAGAAAGCAAAAATCCTATCTTTGCCCCGCTATAAAAAAATAATATGAGGCCTTTACAGATGGTTGATACTAAGACGCAGTATCATAAGATAAAAAAAGAAGTAGATGACGCCGTAGTGGCTGTGATGGAGAGCTCACAATTTATCGGGGGAAGCGTGGTAAATAAATTTGCAGAGAATCTTGCAGCTTATCACCAAAGCAAACATGTAATACCTTGCGCCAATGGCACTGATGCCTTACAGATAGCGCTGATGGCGCTTGGCCTTCAACCCGGAGATGAGATCATTACACCTTCTTTTACCTACATTGCAACGGTAGAGGTAGCGGCCTTGCTACACATTAAACCTGTATTTGTAGAGGTAGATCCTACAACATTTTGCATAGACGCTGCTGTAATCGAAAAAGCCATCACGCCTAAAACGAAAGCAATTGTGCCGGTTCATTTATATGGGCATGCGGCCGATATGGAACCCATCATGCAAATAGCAAAAAAACATAACTTGTTTGTTATTGAAGACAATGCGCAGGGCATTGGCAACGTTTATACGTTTGCAGATGGCAGTATGAAGAAGACGGGTAGCATTGGGCACATTGGATGCACCTCCTTTTACCCATCTAAAAACCTGGGTGCTTTCGGCGATGGTGGTGCCATGTTTACGGATGATGATGCCCTTGCAGAAAAACTTAAAATGATTGCATCGCATGGTCAGAGCGTGCGTTATTATCATGATGTGGTGGGTTGCAACTCCCGGCTTGATGCCATGCAGGCTGCCATTTTGGATATTAAGTTAAAGCACCTGGATGAATATATTGATGCCCGCAGAAAAGCTGCTGACTTTTATGATGCTGCTTTTGCAGGCAATGGTAAAATAACAGTGCCTTACCGTGCGGCGAATAACAGGCATGTGTTTCATCAATACACCCTTACATTAAATGGTGTGGATAGAGATGCCCTGCACCAGCACCTTGCAGCCGAAGGAGTTCCTTCAATGATTTATTACCCGGTGCCGGCTCACCGGCAAAAAATGTTTGAGGCTTTTGGTGGCGCTGATTACCAATTGCCGGTTACAGACTGGCTTACTGAAAGGGTTATTTCGCTGCCCATTCACACAGAACTGGACGAAGAACAGCAGCAATTTATTGTAGACAAAGTATTGGCATTCATTTAATATTTAATTATTAACCCCATAATAACTTATGAAAATTGCAGTTGTAGGCACGGGCTATGTAGGACTGGTAACGGGTACCTGTTTTGCAGAAACCGGCAATAACGTAACCTGTGTGGATATTGATCAAAGCAAGATTAAAAAATTAAGTTCAGGACAAATTACCATTTACGAGCCGGGCTTGGAAAAACTCTTTATTCGCAATCAAAAAGAAGGAAGGTTATTTTTTACCACTGTTCTTAGCGAAGCAATTAAAGATGCAGAAATTATCTTTTTGGCTTTGCCCACACCGCCGGGTGAAGATGGCAGTGCCGATCTTAAATATATATTAGGAGTGGCAGCAGACCTTGGTAAGCTGATACAACCAAACGACTATAAAATTATCATTGATAAAAGCACTGTTCCTGTTGGTACAGCAGAAAAAGTGAGGGATGCCATCAACGCATCTTCTACCGCCGATTTAAGCGAAGCCTTTGATGTAGTGAGCAACCCGGAGTTCTTACGGGAAGGCGTAGCCGTAGACGATTTTATGAAACCGGATAGGGTGGTGATAGGTACGGATTCTGAAAGAGCTACCAAGCTGTTGAACGACTTGTATGCTCCATTTGTGCGCCAGGGTAATCCACTTATTTTTATGGATGAAAGGTCTGCAGAACTCACGAAATATGCGGCCAATGCATTTTTAGCTGTGAAGATCAGTTTCATGAACGAAATTGCACAGCTTTGCGAAAAACTGGGTGCAGATGTGGATATGGTGCGTAAAGGAATTGGTAGCGACGAACGCATTGGCCGAAGATTTTTATTTCCCGGCATTGGTTATGGTGGAAGCTGTTTCCCTAAAGACGTGCAGGCATTGTCCAAATCATCTACGGAAGCAAACTACCAGTTTAAAATATTGGATGCCGTAATGGAAGTAAATGATAAGCAAAAGTTGCATCTTTTACCTAAGATCAACACTTATTTTGGTGATGACATGAAAGGCAAACATTTTGCTTTGTGGGGTCTTTCTTTTAAACCTAACACGGATGATATCAGGGAAGCACCTGCTTTATACATCATCGATGAACTGCTGGCTGCGGGCGCCACGGTTTGCGCTTTTGACCCTGAAGGAATGAAGAATGTGAGACAACTGTTAGGCGATAAAATTCAATATGCCGTAAGCCCTTACCATGCGCTTGAAAATGCACATGCGCTTATCATTGCTACAGAGTGGAACGAATTTCGGACGCCCGATTTTACAAAGATCACTGATACGCTGTTGGCTAAAGTAATTTTTGATGGTAGAAATTTGTTTGATCTCAGCCAGATGAATGAACTTGGTTATCATTATGAGAGTGTAGGGAGAAGAGCCATATTTCAAAATAACTGATCTATTTTTTTACAGCAATCTTTTATCAAAGTATACTAATAATATAAAATTGAGCATAAACACAACAGCAGCAGATGCCAATCAGAGCCGTGGCCGTGTACTGGTAACAGGCGCAGCCGGGTTTTTGGGATCACACCTTTGCGATCGTTTTATCAAAGAAGGTTTTGATGTGATCGGGATGGATAACCTCATCACCGGCGATCTCAAAAATATTGAACATCTTTTCAAACTGAAAAATTTTGAATTTTATCATCATGATGTTTCAAAATTTATTCACGTTACCGGCAAGCTCGATTACATTCTGCATTTTGCCTCGCCTGCCAGCCCCATAGATTATTTAAAAATTCCCATTCAAACACTCAAGGTTGGCTCGCTTGGCACACACAATTGTTTAGGGCTTGCCAAAGCAAAAAATGCCCGCATATTGGTAGCAAGTACCAGCGAGGTTTACGGCGATCCACAAGTGCACCCTCAAACAGAAGAATATTGGGGTAATGTAAATCCTATTGGTCCACGGGGTGTGTACGACGAAGCAAAGCGCTTCCAGGAAGCCATCACCATGGCTTACCACACTTTTCACCAGGTAGAAACGAGGATCATAAGAATTTTTAATACCTATGGTCCACGCATGCGCCTTAATGATGGAAGAGCTTTGCCAGCTTTCATAGGCCAGGCCTTGCGGGGAGAAGATCTCACAGTATTTGGTGATGGTAGCCAAACACGTAGTTTTTGTTATGTAGATGATTTGGTAGAAGGCATCTACCGGTTGCTGATGAGTGATTATGTAAACCCCGTAAATGTGGGAAACCCCGATGAAATTTCTTTAAAAGATTTTGCAGAAGAAATAATCAAACTCACAGGTACCAAACAAAAAATTGTATTCAAGCCATTGCCTGTTGATGATCCTAAACAAAGACAACCAGATATTACCAGGGCAAAGGAAATACTGAAATGGGAGCCAAAAGTAAACCGGGCCGACGGGCTGAAGATCACTTACGATTATTTTAAAAGTTTGCCTGTAGAGGAGTTGAATAAGTTACCGAAGGAATTTAAATAAGTCAAAAGGTGAAAAGTAAAAGGTCAAAGGTGAATGCCTGTCCGCACCGAAGGGGCGGGGTCAAAAGTGTAAGTAGCTTTAAAAGTTAAGGTAAATTATATAATGAAAAAAGGGTGGACCATCAGTGCGTTTTTTTTTATAAGAATACACCTAAAAAGATAGAACTTTTCGAAGTATTCACCTTTCACCTTTCACTTTTCACAAAAAAATAATTAGCAATAAATTACACACCGAAACATGTACGAGGAATTATTAGATAAGAAAAAGAAATTGGCGGTAATAGGTTTGGGGTATGTGGGTTTGCCCATTGCCTTAGAATTTGCCAAACAAATTAAAGTTATTGGCTTCGACATCAATGCCGACAGGGTGAAGATGATGCAACAAAGCATAGACCCCAGCCAGGAGCTGGAGGCCAGTGCCTTTGAAGGATGCGATATTGAATTTACCAATGATCTGGAAGTATTGAAGCAGGCTAACTTTTTTATAGTAGCCGTACCCACCCCGGTAGATGAAAACAATGTGCCAGACCTCTTACCGGTGCAGCGTGCCAGCGAAACCATCGGTAAAGTGATAAAAAAGGGAGATTATGTGGTGTATGAAAGTACCGTTTACCCTGGTTGTACCGAGGAAGACTGTGTGCCCATCATTGAAAAATTATCAGGCTTAAAAATGGTGGAGGATTACAAAATCGGGTACTCACCAGAGCGTATTAACCCGGGCGATAAAGAGCATACCATCACCAGTATTGTAAAGGTGGTAAGTGGCTGTTGCGAAGAGAGTCTTGATACCATTGCGAAAGTGTATGAACTGGTAGTAAAAGCCGGTGTGCATCGTGCTTCCTCCATCAAGGTGGCGGAAGCTGCTAAAATAATTGAGAATACCCAGCGTGATCTCAATATTGCCCTGATGAATGAGCTCTCCATCATCTTCGATAAAATGAACATCAACACGTTTGAAGTGCTGGAAGCTGCCGGCACCAAATGGAATTTTTTAAAATTTCAACCCGGCC
>JBBSJJ010000073.1:0-20166 GCA_038257335.1 Chitinophagales bacterium
CGTTAGTGGCAACATAACGGAGACAATTTGAAACATGAAAAAAAAATTAAAATCCCTTTTGGGCTTATCTATATTAATCTACCTTATTGGTCTTAATGCCTGCAAAAAAGAGGTAGCAAACACTAGTGTTAGTGGGACTGTATTGGATACTGTGATGAACAAAGTGGCAGCAAATCAGAAGGTCATAGTTGTATCTTGCTACCAAGGAAATTTCCGCCCTATATGCGGAAATTTGATTGCTTCTACAATTACCAATGCAAGAGGAGAATTTGAAATTAGTTTTGTTGCACCAAAAAACCCATATGGTTATGAAATTCGTGCGGGATTTGACAGTACTTATTACTTTTCTTCCTCGCCATCCGAAGAAGTAATTCCTTTACAGAAAAATAGCTATACACTTTATGCAAGACAAATAAGTTTTTTGAAAGCTTCGATTAAAGTCAATAATAATCCATTTAATCAAATGGTAATTTCATGCGGAAACTCTAATCATGCACTGACTGGAGCTACCATTGACACAACTCTCTATTTTAAAATCTTGCCAAAGGCAGACAACAAAGTGATATTTACTGTCTGGGACCCGGGTGTTGGAAAATATAGAGGCTTGATTGACACTTTACAAATTGGGTTGCAGGATACCACTCTATACAGTAAACAAATTGCAGACACAAGAAATTTGCCTATCCGATAAGTGACACTGATTAAATGAATGCTGCCACTAACAATCGTATTGCCAATAGTTGGGCGGGACGTTGGAGCCATCACCTTCAAGTCGCTATCAGCTTTTGTTCGGTCGGACGGAACTCTTTTGAGCATTAGAATAAATTTTAAACTTTAGTAATTACATTGTACTTCGGTTACCGGGCTGGACGTTCAATGAATACCCAACCATCGGCAATACGTAACGTTGTACGTCACCCAAATTAGCAATCTGCTGACATTCATCATCCAATTTAATGCAGAAAATCAGCTGAAGTTTCATGCACATTTTTGGAATGAATTAATATTATATTCTTATCGTTTTGTAAGTTTGTTGCTAACTCAACCGTTTGAGGAAAAATCAAAAAAAATTATGAATTTTAAAATAAGTAGAATTATTTGCCTTCTTTTTGTGTTGTTGCTGGTTAAGGAAGTGCATGCTCAACCTGACAGCATAGATATTTTTTTGAAAAAGGAAATGCAAAAAAGAAGAATTCCCGGATTACAATTAGCGATTGTTAAAAATGGAGAAATAATAAAAACCGGAAATTATGGATTAGCTAATATACAAGATTCAATTCCTGTAGATAGCCGTACTCTTTTTACTATTAATTCTATTACAAAAGCGTTTACCGGAATAGCAATAATGCAACTGGTAGAAGCAGGAAAATTAAATCTATCGTCATCAGTTTCTTCTTATCTTAATAATTTACCGGATAGCTGGAAGCAGGTTACCATTCAACAATTGTTGTCGCATATTTCAGGAATTCCAGATATAGTAGATGAAGAAGAGGCCATTTTGATATCACCCTATGGCCTGGAAGAATCCTGGAAACAGATCTTAACGCTTCCAATGGATTTTAAACCTGGAGAAAAATTCAGTTATAACCAAACAAATTATTTATTACTCGGAAGGATCATTGATACCTTAAGCGGAATGCGTTTTACAGAATATATTATAAAAGAACAGTTGATAAAAGCCGGTATGTCCAATACAATGAGAGCTGGTTTTGGTGCAACTAAAGATGTAATTATGCATGCTGCAGCAGCATATCAATATAGAAAAGGGAAGCTCAATAATATGTTTTTTTCCTTTGATTATCCCTTGCAAACCGCAGCCGGAATGAGTTCTACCGCTACAGAAATGGCCAATTGGATTATCGCTTTGCAAAATAATCTATTTTTAAAAGAAAAAGCGAGTATAGCAGCCCTTTGGACGCCAGCTAAATTAAATAATGGAAAAACAGGAGGTTTTTCAAGCCTGTTAAATGGATATGCCGCAGGATGGCCTATTGTGGCGAGAGAAGAACACCCTGCCGCAGCACCCGTGGGTGGTGGACGGTCTGCTGTATTTGTTTATCCCAATGACAATCTTTCCATTATTGTTCTTACAAATTTATCAGGAGGTACACCTGATGCATTTATTGATGAGCTTGCGGGGTTCTATATTCCTGACATGAAAGAATCTAATGGTTTCGGTCTTTCATCCTCAATTAAATTACTAAGGACTGAATTAGAGAAATCTGGGTACAAAAATGCAATTAAAGCATTTGAAAAAATAAAAAAGGTACATGCCGGTTTTGAATTGCCGGAAGATGATGTTAATAGTTGGGGATATAAACTCATTAATCAAAAAAGAATAACCGATGCGCTAGAAATATTTAAATTAAATGTTTCCTTATACCCTGCAAGTGCCAATACTTTTGATAGCCTTGGAGAAATTTATGCGGAACTTGATAATACAGAATTGGCAATTAAAAACTATGAACAATCGGTAAAATTAAATCCACAAAATAGTAATGCAAAAAGTCAAATTCAAAAGCTGAAAGCCAGCAAGTAAAAGGCTTACATACTTGGACACAGTATTCAATTTGACTGGTCAAAGAAAGGGCGAACGTACAACAAAAGTATTTGCAAAAGCAGGGCTGGACAATGAAACTTCAACATCAGCAAAATAGCATCTATGGTTCGGGCTGACATTTATAAATTTGGCTTTTAGTTGTTAACTTCAACTTTATATTTTCAATTGGGCATTTGTACCGGGCTTGACCAGCAATGAATTCCCTGCCTTCGCAAATACTCAACGTTGGCAGTAATTTTTGAGCGACCCGTTACAATTCAAAATCGTTAAGACAAAATACAAGAAACTACAATGGCTGAATGGTATAGAAGAAAGACTTGGACAAAAACAGACGAAGAAGAATTCTTTGCTAAACTTGCAAGTGCAAGAAAAGATGGAAGAGCACAATATTTAAAAATCCAAGCAATTGAATTAGTTGAAACCGAAGACCAAACTCTTTTAAAAGTAGCAGAGACTTTACTAAACAAAATGCTTACAGAATATCCTGACGACGATTTTGAAAAAGGTTCTGCACTTCATACACTTGGTGACATTTACAAACTAAATGACAATTACGAATTAGCAATTGACTTTTATAAACAGGCTCTTGACTTTGAAACGATTTGTCCTAGTGTAGTAACTCAAGCATATTTAGACTATTCAGAGTTAGTTATTAAAACCGGCAAGGAGAATTTGTTTGAACAACTTGAAAAACTATTGTTAGACCGTTATTCAGAACTCACGTTTCCAATTGAAAAGTATAAAGTGAATTCAATACTTTCAATTATCAATGCTAATAAAGGCAGACCGGAACAAGCGATGAAATATGCAGACATAGCAGAACAATTCGCAACCGCAGAGACATCAGGTTTTAGGTATCATAAATATTTAGGAATTGTAAAAGAACGTGACACTTGGTTAGACAAACTTGTGCGTAAGAAATAAAACTACTGCTAACATTAAGAACAATAGCCGAAAGCCCCACATAAAAAAGCCCCGCAACTAATGTGTTTGCGGGGCTCACACGCCGCAGCAGGTGTTATCACCTGCTGTATCTATACTAAGAGAGTAACTGATTATTATACCATATAATGCGTTAGCATATTAAAATGATCAATCCCATTTTCATAAAATAAATCGGATGAAAATGATAATCTTCTGGATAAATGCAAATGCCAGCAGCAACTGGATTGCAATGAATGTACTCAAAAACTTTTCTCCTTCGTTGGTGTTCCTTCAACTTTCTATGACAGCATTCCAACTGTTAGACGCCGTTGCCTGGTGTTATCACCAGCAACGCAAAGTTTGTAGCGCTGGAGATTATCTCTTCCGCTTTGTCAACGAAACTGTAAAATAAGTTGATGGCGGGATATTCCTGTTAGAAAGTCTATGTGCCATCATAGACAAACTCCATGCAGCAGTTTGCTCTAGTCACATTGTATGTATATTTGGTGAGCGGAGGTTTTTTCACAAACTCACGTTCTATGTAAGGCTTTGAAAGAATTTACTAAATATCAACCCATACTTTTTCTTTTGCTATTCCTTTTAATAGCAGTACAAACTATTGCTCAGAGGACCATTATACTCGATGGTGAATTTTATAAGATAAAATCTGTACCAATAAATAGAGTAAATCGTGATTCACATAATTTATCTGTTTATAAACAAATGGACAGTTCCTACAATAATATTTTGAAATTAGGGACTAGCGCTATCCCATTTTTAATTTCAAAAATGAGAGATACCTCACTGACCAATATTTCTAATCCATGCGATAATGACCAATTAATGCGTTACGGAGACCTTGCATGGTTTATCATTACAGATATTGAAGATATTCCGTTGTTTACTGTTACTAAAAATCAATGGTGTGTTTGGGGTATTTGCGATCATTTTCCCCTTGGATTTTTTGTGTCTCTAAATTTTTATCGGGATAAATTTTCAAAACAATATGAGGCATATTTTTACAGCCGGGAAAGAAAAAAGATTCTCAAGCAAAGGGAAAGGTTAAAATGATAGCCACCTGCACATAATAACTAACCTTTCTTTTTGCCTATCTGCCAAAAAATGCTCCCGCAAAATGAGGGAAACCGGAACCTTTAGTACAGGCTACTTATGGAGTTATCAGCGGAAGTGGAGAGAAATATAAACAAGCAGGAGATCTCATTTCTTGTGACGCTGAGGCTCAGATTCTGCAAAATGTATCTTATCTACCAAGGCGTTTAAAAGTTCAAGTGGGTAATCAGCTGCGACCTTGTCGTAAAGCGTGGCAAATAAGTTTGATGACTTGATGTTCCTGTTACAAAGTTCATGTAACAAATCACACAAACTCTTTGCAGCAGTTTGCTCTATTGACATTGTGTGTATATTTGGTGAGCGGAGGTTTTTCACAAACTCACGTAAGCGGTAACCGTATGAGGACAACCCTATTCATATTGACAATCGGATTTTTGACGACATTTTTATCGTGCAGACAACTCAAAGACCAGAAGGCTACTGCTGTGGTTCCACCTGACACTTTACAGCCTAGTATAGACAACAAAGAAAAAGAGCGGTTAAAAAAAAGAAGAGAAATTGAAGTGCAAGACTATACAGACAGTGTAAGGCTTGACAAAATCTTACAAGATGCTTTAAAAATTGCAAATCAAAATATTGACAAGGACAGGTTTGTCAAAAAATATGAAGTTTTTCCTGATAGTATTCCTATAAGTGTTGAAATCAACTTAGAATATTACTTTACAAAATCAAATCCTCATTTAATAATTCGAAGAAACGAACCTAGTGCAGTTTATATTGACATTTATTCGAAAGGAGATAGCAAATTCATAAAAGCGCTTTCTCACGAACAGTGGACTATAACATACGTTAACGACACTATTCGTGACATCAACGGAGATGGTTTTAATGACTTTGTTGTAAATTGGTATGGTAGTAGTGGCTGTTGTTTAAAGGCATATAGCAACGTCTACTTACTGCGATCCGACAAAAAAACATTTTCAAATAACTTTGAGTTTATAAATCCGACCTTCTCTCCAAAAGGAAAATTTATCAGGGGTGTATGTTATGGTCATCCAGGCGAAACAGAGATTTATAAATACAAATGGAATGGGGAAAATGTGGACACCTTGGAATATGTTTCTTATCAGAAAAACGATAAAGGCGTGAAGACAGGAAAGGTTATTGTTTCTACAGACAGACCATATGGCGACAAATTCAAAACATTGAAAGTTTTAAATTCAGTCCCGGTAGAATACAGAAAAATTGTAGGTTTTGACTGGTTTACGGGAACAGGATACGAGTAAAATGCTAACCGCTAACACGATTGGGTTTGCCGCAAGGCTGGCAGAACATTGAGCAATAGTTATTTAATCCTTATTATCTCCATCTGCGACAAAATTCACTGAACAATAATTCTCATTATTTAAAACTATAAAAAGCCAGGCAGCGCTTCCGGGCGTTTAAGAATTCTAATTCCATACCTGCCACAAAGGCTTACCGTTTGGTGGTTTTTTTTCTACAACCCCGGGCGTCTTTTTTACAGAAAAGACTTAAATTTGACCTATGAAAATTGCACTTCAATATGTGAGCGACGGCGATGGAAAAACTCAATCCGTTCAATTACCAGTTACTGACTGGGAAAAGCTGTTGGCCAAGCTTAAGAAATACGAGCAAACATTAAAAATAAAAAGTGAGTTGACCGAAGCATTTGAGCAGGTGGCAGAATTAAGAAAATCCAAGGCAAGAAAGCAATCATTAAAAGATTTTCTTAGTGAGTTATAGCATTATCCCTATTGACAAATTCAAGAAGGAGGCGAAACGTTTGATAAGAAAATATCCTTCCCTAAAAATAGAATTAAGCAAATTAAGCTTAGTACTAACAGCTAATCCAACTGCTGGCGCAGCACTGGGAAATGATGCCTATAAAATAAGAGTTGCAATAAAAAGCAAAGGCACTGGAAAAAGTGGAGGAGCCCGGCTGATAACTTATGTCATTACCGAAAATAAAGAAGTTTATTTATTGACTATTTATGATAAGGCAGACTTTGATACAATTGATGACAAAACTCTAAAGAAAATTATCCAGAACATCAAAAGCGGGCAATAAAACAGTATTTGCAAAAGCTGGGGTTTACGAAAGCCGTGTTTCAGTGGCAGCAGTATGTCGTCCTGAAATACCTTGACAAAAGATCAACTTAAAATCAACCTTACGAGCTCATTATTTTTTCACAAATGTTGGTGGTTAAGTTCGTAATAGGCCATTCCTTAACCATTTTA
Organism: Chitinophagales bacterium; assembly: GCA_038257335.1. GTDB lineage: Bacteria > Bacteroidota > Bacteroidia > Chitinophagales > Chitinophagaceae > Ferruginibacter. The sequence continues at coordinate 6,815 of JBBSJJ010000073.1, forward strand.
CGCCGTTGTCCCGAAGGCTTCCGGGATTGTCACGGGCAACACAAAGTTTGGAGCGCTGGAGACTATCTCTTTCACCTGCTCATCAAGCGTGGTAGAATAAGTTTGTGGCTGGTGGTTGCGTTTACAAAGTTCATAACGACTACAAGACAAATTTTATGTAGCAGTTCACTGTATTCACATTGCGTAATCAACATCGAGAAGACCTGCACATAATAACCAAGCTTTCGTTTTGCTTAACGGGCATGAAATAAGACCACAAAAATGAGGAAGAACGAAACTTTTTGTGCCTGGCAAAAAGGCGATAAATTAAAAGCCATAGAGAGGTTCAAAAAGGGTTGGTGTGGAAGACTCATTCCCCAGCCAAACCAAAAGCTTGAAACATTATTAAAGGAACAGTAATGAGGATCTCTATAAATAGCAGGTATAAAATGATATTAGAAAGATGTTAATATGGGCACTTAGTCAAGGATACCTTGCAGCAGAAGTGTAGTGGTGTTTTTTTGTAAAATTGCAAAGTGCTGCAGCAAATGAATTGAACCAGATGTAAGCCAATTTTCTGTATAACCACTGTTTGAGAGCGTGCCTCCGTTAGAGGCTACTTTTTCAGTGGCATGAATATTGAATGTGAAATGTCCTATTTAATATTCAAAAACTTTTACTATGTCAAATTCCAATCCCGAGCACAAAGAGGGTCCTGTTGCTACCGCAATAGAAGACCGCACTGCAAAAATTCCATCTGATGTTTTTCTCTGGGCTGCGGTAGCTTCAATGGCTATTTCTTTAGCATTTAAAATAAGCGGAAAAAATGATAAAGCACTGTTCGTTGGACAATGGGCTGCGCCTTTTTTATTATTGGGCGTCTACAACAAGTTGGTCAAGCTGGAAGGGCACGATTAATTAGTATTTGAAGATGTGAAAAATATTTCACAGTTTCATACCCCAAGATTTAATTGAATGCTTCACAAGCGTTTTGTTCAGATGCAACCTGAGATTGTCAAAGCAATTTAATTGCTACTGAGCCACATGCCAAAGTGCAACTACTCAAATACAACAGTGATTTGTGCCGCAAGCCGACGAAGGGAAGCCTAAAATCGAAAGCTTTAATGATTTGTGATTGGCTGCGCACATGCGCTTAGCGTCAGATTGCAAGCAGGCTCATTAAGTAATAGAGTTGTACTTATTCCGGCCAGCCACTTTTATCTATACCGGGCAAAATGCGCAGGGCATTTTTATAATAGATTTTCTTTAAGATAGTATCTGGTAAACCCATGCCATACATCGCCCAAAACGCATGGTACTTTTTGTGGTAAGGAAAATATTCATCCTCGGTTTGCAGCACCCTGAAGTAAGTGGCGTATTCTGCCGGCACCCAACTGACTTTGCCAAAAAGGATTCGGTCCTGGTATTTTATAAAAAATGCTTTGGCGGCTTTTGGTTGGCGGCCCAGTTCGGCAATCACGGCCCCAAACTCAACCACTACATTCGGCATCTCATCAAGGATGCTGCTGAGCTTATCTAAATTGTTGGGATACCAGCCAAAATGTGCTGCGATGAAAGTAGTGTTAAGGTGTTTTTTAAAGAGGTTGTGTTGTTCTGCAATCAGCGTTTCAAAAGGCACGGGGTTGTCGAGGCCTCTCTTACGGTTGGGGTTAATAATCAGTTCCAACCAGCGTTCGTTGTTGTTGTTCAGCGAATCCCAAAAAGATTTTGGGTCGGCGGTATGTATCAGCACCGGTATTTTCAGCTCGCCTGCTTTTTTCCAAATAGGGTCCAGTCTTGCATCATCTACCGGCACACGAGCACCGCTGATGTCTTTTACAGAAAAGCCAAGGCTCTTAAAAATCTTTAAACCGCTGGCACCATTTTATACGTCTTCTTCCAGTTGCTTTGCCGCCTTTTCGCCCCAGCCCGGTTCACCCACATTTTTGAAATCTACATTAGCAAAAACCATAAAACGGCCGGGCTTGTTTTGCCGTATATTTTTCACAGCATCCCGCAGTTGGTAGCCACTGCCACCGCTCAGGTTCACCATCACCCGCATGTTTAGTTTGTCCATTTCGCTGGTAAGCGTACTCAAATCCATTGCCGGCATCCGGTACTGGTGGTTGTGTATATCTATAAAAGGAAACTTAGCCTTTGTAAGCGGGTGCATGGGCACCACGAGGGTAGACGGCGGATTGTACGTTTCAAAATCTATTTTCTGTTGTGCCCTGGCGGATGTTGCCAGCAACAGGGTAGCAGGAAGCAAAAATTTATACATGGTTGGTATTTTTCTATCAATGAAAGCGCCCTGGCGGAATTATTTTGTGGGTGCCTGGTATTTTATAATTTCTAAAATTAAATGAGTGCAGGCAAAGGATAAAATAAAGGATGGGTTATTACACAGGCGGCTGGCTGCGGCTCGTCTTCCCGCCCCTGTGATCCGACAGGCAGACTCCATCGTTGGTGTTCCTCCAACCTATCCTGGGAAGCAAAAAGCATATCGGGCACAAGAACTGGATATGAATATTTTGCTTTAGGTCTTTGGTGTTGCTTCGATGTTTGAATACTTGTTAAGCCAGTCTCGTACTTCTTTATACCAGTATCGGCTATTCTCTGCTTTCAGTATCCAGTGGTTTTCATCTGGAAATACAATCAACTTACTCGGTATTTTCAATCTTTGCAGGAGGCCAAAATTTTCAATAGAGTTATTTACTGGTACCCGGAAGTCTTTTTCGCCAACGGTAATTAACACAGGTGTTTTAAAATTGGCGGCAAAGCGAATGGGGTTTTGATCATTCCAGGCTGATTGATTTACCCATGGTGCGCCACCATTCATAATTTCCCGACTCCATAAATAATCTGAGGTGAGGTATTGCGATTCGCTGTTGACCATACCTGCATGAGAGATGAGGCATCTGTAGCGGGATGTGGATGCCTGCATCCAATTGGCCAGGTGACCGCCATAAGATGCGCCGCCTGCAACTTGTTTAGTGGCATCAATAAATGCATATTTTTTGATGGCATCATCTGCTGCCTCATTGATTTCTTGTGCAGGCCCTTTTAAAGGATCGCCTAATATTTCCTGCGAAAATTTTTCGCCATACCCGGTTGAACCTGTGTAATCGGTTAGCACAAGCACATAGCCTGGTGCTGCCAGCAGGTGGTAATTCCAGCGATAGCCCCAGTTATCTTTCCATGAGCCTGCGGGGCCGCCATGCATCACAACAAATAGGGGGTATTTTTTAGAAGCATTGAAGCCTGCTGGTTTTACCAACATGCTGCGGATTTTTTTACCCCGACTTGTTGTGGTGTAGAAAACTTCTGGTTTTTGCAAATCCAACTCAGTAACGGCTGCATCATTAAAATGGGTTAAAAAGTTGGCACTTGTATTTGAAGGAAGCACTCGAATGATTTCTGTTGGTTTGGAAGCATTGTCGTAACTGCTTACGATTATTTTAGCATCGGCAGACGATGAAACTGCAATGTATGAACCCTGCATGGCTGTTTGTTCAATAACAGTTCCTTTTAAATAATCAACCACTATGATCTTATCATTGCCCTCATCTTCTACACTCATGATGATTTTCCCTTGCTTTACTATGTAGTTATTGATTGGTCTATTAAGCGTAGGAATTACAATGGTTTTGTTATTTAACCCAGGCCAATCGAAACGAACCAGCTTTGGCAGATTATATACCTGATTATTGTTTTCTACTGCAGCGAGGCAGAAAAGATATTTTCCATCGGCTGAAAAAGAGGGATTGCTATAGCTATAATTATCGTTTACCAGTTGAACAGCATCGCCACCATTAATAGAAAGCTTGAATAGGTGTGAAACAGCATCTCGTGTAGCCATAGAGTCGAGGTCGGTAGTGGCAGTAAATACAACTTCTTTACCGCTAGGCGCCCAGGTAATAGCGCCGGAAAAAGCAAAACCAGCTTTAGTAGCTATAGCTACTTCACTAAAAATATCTTTGGGTACAGAACCTGCTTCAATGGATTGTACAAATACATGTGTTTGCTTTTCATCAATCCACACATCCCAATTGCGGATGGGAAAAGAATTATAAACCCTGGCATTGTATTTTACCTTCTTTCTTTCATCTGCAATTTTTTTATTAGCGGAGTCGGTGAACTGACCGGGATAAACCTTGTTACTATAAAGAATCATCTTACCATCGTTGCTCCATTGCGGACTACCAGCTCCAATGGAAATGTTTGAAAAGCGTTGCGCCTCACCAGCTTCAGCAAAATTGAGCAGGTAAACCTGTGATACCTCATCTTCTTCTCGTTTTGCTGAAAACGCAATTTGCTTTCCATCATGGCTCCATTTGTAGCCGGTTTCTGTGCCTTTACCAAATGTTAGGCGTCTTGGTACTTTTCTTCCATCTGAAGCAACTATCCAAAGGTCATTCACTACTTCTTTTTCATTGTAAGAAGGTTCAGTAACACTAAATAAAACCCATTTTCCACCAGGATCTATTTCAGGTGCACCCACCCTTTTCATCATAGTCATAGCTTCATGAGTGATAGGTTTTTTGTTTTGTGCCTGAAGCAATGAAGTGAATAATAAACTGAGTAGGAGAACAGGATAATTGCGCATACAGTAATGGTTAAATACGTAGTAAAAAATATCATGGGTGTGTAAAACCTAATTTATGAAAAAACGAACACGCAACAAAAGTATTTTTCTCCTTCGGTGCTGTTCCTTCACCCTGGCTTAGCCGCCACTACAGCCTTTAACGCCGTTACCTTGCGTTATCTCCGGCCATGCAAGTTTGTAGGGTTGCAAGCCGTTTGCCATTAGGATGTATATCCAGACTAATCGTAGAGAATTTCTAGAATTTAAAACAATCCAAAGAAATGGTGCTCACGAACGAGAACGAAATTTGTACCAAACGTTAATCCGTAACTAGCCTCTTTTATAGGATAGGTTTGCCTTGCAGCCCCTGGTAGGCCGACGGGCCTGCGTTGGCGGGTGCTTACAGCGGCAGGGTAAAATAAAAATAGGAGCCTTTTTCTTCGCTGCTCTCCGCCCAGATTTTGCCATGGTGTCGTTCTACGATCTTCTTACTCAGAAAAAGACCGATGCCCAAACCCTGGAACCTTCCGCTGGCATTTGCTGCCCGATAAAAAAGTTGAAAGAGGTTTTGCTGGTTCTCCATAGAAATGCCAATACCAAAATCCCGCACATAAACCAGTACCTCGTTTTCCTTAAGCCTGATACCTGCCTGCACTTCTGCCGCATCAGGAGAATATTTGATGGCATTGGTGAGCAGGTTTACAATGACCTGCTCTATCCGTAACCGATCTGCTACGCATTGTTGCTGCAAGGTTTCTACTATTTGCAGCCGGTGGCTTTCCGTAGTTTGTCCAAGATCTTCCACGCATTCCTGCAGCAGATCGCCTATGTCAAATGCTTGCAGGTTGTACTCCAGTCGATCGGCTTTTATTTTAGAAACATCCAGTAGGTCTGCAATCAGTTTTTCCAGCTTGGCAGCAGATGCCAGGGCCTTAGGGAGCAATACCGCCGGGCCAGGCGTCCCGTTTTTTCCGGCTACATTAGCCATTAGTTGTAAATAGGCTTTCAAACTGGTGAGTGGAGTTTTCAATTCGTGGCTTGCCATACTCAGAAACTCATCTTGCTTTTCGTTTATTAACGTGGACTGAAGAAGCTGCGCCTCCCGCCTGATAACTTCTTCCTGCAGTTGCTTGTAGCTACTAATGTCTGCAATGAAAGCTATAAAGATCCAGCCGGTTGCTGTTTTTACATTGGAAATACTCAGGTTTATTGGGAAGGTATGCCCCAGTTGGTGCAAGGCAGTAATCTCTATCGTTTTGTTAAGCACTGGCCCTTGGCCGGTAGCCAGGAAATGGGCCATACCACGGGCATGAGCTTCCCGGTAATTTTCCGGGATGATGACATTGGCCAGTGGCCTTCCGATGACTTCCTGAGCAGGGAAGCCAAAGATGGCTTCAGCTTTGGGGTTCCATTCCAGTACGGTTTGCTGCTCATTAATGATTACCACGGCCGAAGGTGCACCGCTGATGATGGTGGCTAGCCAGCGCTCATTCCTGGCTATGGCAATTGCGGCCTCCCTTTTCTGGGTATTGTTGCGGAACACCCCGCGGGTATACAGGGGCTCTCCCTCCTGGTAAACACAACCTACCTCGCCTTCCACCACTACCTCCACACCAGTTTTTGATTGCATGCTGAAGGTTATATCGCCAGTTTTTCGCAGCCGGATAACTTCTGTACGATAGTGCCGATAAAGCTCCCGACAGGCGGGCATCAAAAACTCATATACACTATGGCCATGCACTTCGTGTAGCGTATAACCGAGTGTCTCCAGCCAGGAAGGATTGACGGTAATGATAAGTCCATCTATATCCAGGAAATGAATGAGGTCACTACTGTGGTCAAACAGGTCCTGGAAGTGTGCATCAAATTTCAGGTGCTTCATAGCCGGTAAAAAATAGATGTGAGTGAAAACAATCTACCAACAGTAAAAATAAGGGAAACTCTTGCAAACTGCGTGGGGGAAAAAATGAACAGTTGGCATTCTCTTGCCTTCACCGGCAGGCTAAAAGCCGAGGCAGGGGCCGGACAAGCCACGAATGGTTTTACAACCTGCATATCTGGAAAGAGATTTACTTGGATAGTTATCTTACCAAAGGGCTGGTGAAACGTGGAAAATTTATTTGCACTTTTTTACTAATGGCTCAACAATGGCGAGGCCATGGGGCAACAAGTTTTTGCCGACGTTGGCCCTCTAACAACGTGTCAGAGTAAACACTTCAACCGTCACCAGCCTGCACTTGTATGCAGCGAAGCAAAGTTTAAAAGGTTTCAAGTTATTTCCCCTAAGGATGGGGCAGCAGATTAAGCATAAAGATTTTATTCCGCCTGTAATAATTTTTGGTATTAGCTTTATGTAAATGGAGGCCGCGGTGGTTGCATGTGAAAATGATAGAGCAATACAGGAATGAATTTTTAGTAAATATGGTAGCCTCACTGCAGACAATACCAACAGCATTCGGGACGGCGTTTGTAAAAGTTGGGGAATGGCAGAAGCACTGGAGGGTAAGCCACACAAATGAATTGACATACCGACCTTCGCCCAAATTTGAATCAAATCGAAAACAGCATAATTAAATTTTTATGGATAGCAATCCCATTCTTACTGTTACACTCAACCCTGCCATAGATAAAAGCACCAGCACGGCCTGCATCAAACCAGAATCGAAACAGCGCTGCGCCGAGTTGATACACGAGCCCGGTGGCGGCGGCATTAATGTGAGCAAAGCGCTTAAAAGATTAAATGTAACATCAGTAGCCATGTTCCCTGCGGGTGGCTACAATGGGCAGATGCTTAAAAGTTTATTGGCCGAGGAGGGAATTGAATTTCATTCTATTGATTCTATTTCGGAAACACGAGAAAACTGGGTGGTGCTGGAAGCTGATACCAACAACCAATTCCGGTTTACTTTTCCGGGCCGTGCCATTGAAGAAGATGTGGTGAGGGCCCTCATCGATGATATCCGTTCCTTTAGTCCGCAATGCGTGGTAGCTAGTGGAAGTTTGCCTCCTGGCCTACCGGACTATTTTTATGGTTTGATTGTAAAAACGGCCAATGCCGCAGGTGCCCGATGCATCGTTGATACCTCCGGACCGGCATTGCAAGCCCTAAAGGGGAAACAGGCTTACCTTATCAAACCAAATATTGGTGAGTTATGTAAAATGCTGAATATTGAAAAACTGCAGCACGCTGAGGTGCCGGATGCAGCCCAGCAGGCAATAAGGGATGGTTTTGCCGAGCTCATTGCGGTATCGATGGGGCCAGACGGAGCATGGCTGGTGAGCGGCGAGAAAAGATATTTTGCTGCTGCACCGCCGGTGGAAAAGAGGAGTACCGTAGGGGCGGGCGATAGTATGGTTGCCGGCATTACGTTTATGCTACAACAGCAGCAGCACTTGCAGCAGGTGATCAATTTTGGGGTTGCCTGTGGTTCTGCCGCAACCATGAACGATGGAACTAAATTGTTTATGGAAGCCGATGCATGGCGGCTCTACGAAGATATCAATCTAAAACACTGAGCTTCCAATTTGCTTTCGTTACCACTGCCTCCTAAACTTTACCTTGATATTTTATACCATGAAAACATGTATTCTTTTTTTATTACTAGCTAGTTGCCTTTTTGCATGTGCTCAAAATGACCGTAGAGATAATGATTTATTTTATTCAGTTTCGGTAGGAGCCGGACTTGGGCACTCGCCTAATTTTGAGGAGAGTAAAATTGGGCTAGGGGCAATGATTGATTTTAGTTTAAAGAAAAATTAAATCCCTGGCCACGATAGGATATAGGGGCACAGGGGAGGCCCAACTTTTGGCGCCGGCCTCTCCGGCACATACCATGAGTAGTTTAGATGTATTGTATGGAAGATTGGTAACCGATAAAAAACTATCTATTTTGATTAACGCCGGCATAGGACTGGTACAGAGTTTAGAAAGAGGTGAATTTCTTTATGCTGAGCCAGGTTTCTTTGCAGCACGACATTATGAAAAGGTAAAATCATTTACAGTGGGGCTCCCAATTTCTTCAAAAGTATTGATGTCTTTGACGCAACATTTCGGGCTTGGTCTTGAGGGATACGTAAATCTAAATAGCATACATAGCTTTTACGGATTAAATTTAGTGGCATCGTTTAGACAGTATAAATTCCGTAAGAAAAAAGGAAGGGTTTAAACGAAGTGTTGCTTTCGCAGGGCTCGTCAAAGCAGCGTCGTTAGACGCTTTTAGCTATAGCCCAAAGCCAAAATATAGTTTAGTTCAATTAAGCTAACATGAAGCAAATGACAAAAGTTTTAATTACTGGAGCTACCGGAAATGTTGGACTTGCAGCACTAGCTGCTTTACAAAAACTCAACCATGATTTAGAGATCTATGCCGGTGTAAGAAACCTGGAGTTGGGCAAGCAAACTTTTAAAAATGTCAACATAAAGCCTGTTAAGTTTGACTTTGAGAATAGTGAGACCTTTGAGGCCGCTATTAAAAACATGGACCTGCTTTTTTTACTCCGGCCACCACAAATATCAAATGCTCAAAAATACTTTGCACCACTTATCGAAGTTGCAAAACAAGCCTCGCTAAAACACATTGTGTTTCTGTCTGTGCAAGGTGTAGAGGATAGTAAAATTATACCGCATCATACAATTGAAAAACTAATTGTAGACAGTAAGATCCCTTATACATTTCTACGACCTGCCTACTTTATGCAAAACTTTACAACAACCCTGCGCAATGACCTGGTAAAAAAGCAAAGAATTTATTTGCCGGCAGGAGAGGCAGGTTTTACATTAGTTGATACCGCAGATATTGGCGCTGTAACTGCAAAAATATTGACCGATCCAAAAAACCATGTCAATAAAAGTTACGAGTTAACCAGCAACGAAATTTTGACCTTTGGAGCAATGGCCCAAAAGATAAGTATAGGAATTGGAAAGACTATTCATTTCATTTCGCCTAACCTATTACAATTCTTTTGGACCAAACGAAAAGAGAATGTTCCGTCTATGTTTATTCTCGTGTTAATTATGTTGCATTACCTTCCAAGGTTTAAAAAAACACCCAACACAACACAATGGGTAAAAATTATTACGGGCCGGGAGCCAGCATCGTTTGACAACTTTGTTCTGCAAAATAAAGCACAACTACAATCATAAAAAGTAGGGCAACTATAATGGCAGGAGCACTTTCGCCACTGCTGTTGTTATACAATTTATTAGAATTATCGCTTCAGCCATCACACGCTGTCGTGCCTGCTGCTATCGCATTGGCTTCAAGGTAAGCAAGCCACGTATAGGCAACACTTGGTAGTACTAAGGAAGATGCACTCCCTGGAAGTAAAAAGAAAGGCTATCTAAAATGGCGAAATTCTCCACACAAAGAGCGCAAAGAATACAAAAGAAAAGAAACGATTTGATGGTCAATCTTTGCCACTTGGCTTCTGTTATTATGTAAACTGGCAATTTTTGAAAGAAGCTCTTTTTTTTCTGACAACGATGTCAAATTTTTTCTAGTCCTTCAAAGTCACCGTTCTGGTGACTGAGTTAAACCCACCTGGAATCATAGTACCTGCTGCATCTAGCAGTTCAAGCTTTACAGTAATAGTACCTTTGGGAAGACCTTTGATAATGTACGGAGCCCATTCGGTGATTATAAATTCTTTTCCATTGATCGTCGCTCTTACTCTGTTTCCACTTTCCGACAGCGTAGTATTCAACAAGAAAAAGTCCAATAGCAGGTTTTCCGTATCCGCTCCGCTGTATTCACCTTTGGGACGACTATAAATTAGCGTCGGTTTATCAAAGTTTACGCCCATATCGTCACCAGCATTTCCTACCTGCATCTTTTTCGCTACAAAGGCATTGGCATTCTTAACAGACTCATGATAGGATCTACTGAGAAAGGCCACTACGTAATGTGTACCGCCTGCCATGTCCTTTTTAAATGCTGGTTCGTAATGTGCGGAATAGGGATCATTGTCCACGATCAGGTGAATATGCTGACCCTGGTCAGAATTGGCAAGCATCCCGGCCACTCCGTTTTTTTCGGTTTGAGCTCCCAAATCATAATTTCCTGTCTCAAATGCAAAATCTACTGCTCCTGCGCTTTTAATAGATGCATTGGCGGGAGTTTTCAATTTGAGTCTGGAGTTCGAATAGGCAGGAGAGCTAACAAATTTTTCGATGCTAATGCTGTCAGCCGTTTTTTTCATTTCAGACTCCATTCGCAGGGCATCTGCGTTGTCATCTTTTTTTTCCTGACAACTGAACAATGAAACGATTAACGCCGCGGCTATTATAAGTGATTTCGTATTCATGATACTTAATTTTTTTGTGCGTGATTTTTATGTGAACAGCCCAAAAGCTATTCCACATAAAAGAAATTATCTTTTGCTTTCTGGTGGCATGCTTAACGGTGAGCCTGATTAATCCTTTTTAGCGGTAATAAGAAGGAAAGCCACTAGTATAATTCAACTCGTTCGTTTGCATCATTCCTTTCAAAAAAAATATTCATGAAAAACCGAATAAATTAAAGGCGCCTGCAAGATTTTATCTGGGTAATACTCACCCGAATTTGTGAAATAGACTTCCGTGCTTTTCGCAGGAGTAGAATTGGTTGTACTAATCTATACTGGGCCATTTTCTTTTTCGGCAGGTGAATGATACACCATTCCTATCTGATCGTATCTGAGTTCTTACACCGCAGTGTATCCACCATCAACGATCACATAAGAGCCAGTAGTAAACGAAGATTTATCGGAATTAAGAAATACGACCAACTCAGCAACTTCCGCAGCAGTCCCGAGCCTGTTCATGGGAGCTTTGCCTTTAACGGCAGTAAGCGTGGCTTCGTCCAGGTTATTCTCCAAAAGTGGTGTTGCAATGTATCCCGGGCCTATTGCATTGCAGCGAATATTTTTTTGACCATACTCCGCCGCTATATTTTTGGTCAACCCTACAACTCCGTGTTTTGAGGCGGTGTATGCTACGCTCATGGGAGCAGCTACTGTGCCGTGAACCGAAGCGATATTGACGATATTTCCGCCTCCATTTTTTTCCATCTGCTCCAGTTGATAGTGGCAGGCGTAAAAAACTCCACTGAGGTTCAGGGCTATTACATTATCCCATGAATCAATCTCATAATCCCCTGTGAGAGCCGCCATTCCGGCTATTCCGGCATTGTTACAAGCCACATCCAGGCGGCCAAATGCTGCTACGATTTCCTGCACTATTCGTTTATTGTCTTCTGGCCTGGAGGAATCCGCCTTTATAAAAATGGCCTCTCCGCCTTCTGATTTTATTTGATCTACTACGGCCTGGCCACCCGTGTCATCAATATCAGATACGGCCACTTTTGCCCCTTCCCGGGCGTAGGTTTTTGCTACAGCTTTTCCGATTCCTGACCCTCCACCGGATACGAACGCAATCTTATTTTCAAGTAAAAGCATAGTACAAAATTTTGAGGTGAATGAATATGGAAATGTTCTCCGGCCTATTCAATACAAAAGTCACTCCATTTGACTCCTGCCACATGCCAAACCGGGTTCTAAGATTTCATTCTTTGGCCGTTTTTTCAGCCCAAAAAATATTAGCAAGCAACTCCCCAAACCCTGCACGAGCGGCGAAATTACACAGCAGCGGAAATGAATAACGGTAATGCAGACACCCGACAGAGGTAGGGTAGGGAACTAATTCTCCTCTATTACGCCGGCCATAAAAGTGCGATACCTAAACAACCCAACGAATACAAAACCACCAATTGCGTTTCCTAACAACGCCATTGTCTGGGATATTAAATAGTCGCTAAAAGTGATTTTCGCTGAAGTTAAAAGGCCCGCAAAAACTTCAATATTACCAATGATACTGTGGTGAAGATTTGTAAAAGACATGATTGCGGTGATGAGTGTAATAATTACAATTTTGCTAATGGTATCCTTCGTTGAAGTGAGTAGCCACGACAATAGCCCCATCAACCATCCCGCAAGTATACCACTTACGAATATAACATGTCCGCTAAAACCGGTAATATGAAGCGCAATTTTCTCCACGGCTGCTTTATCAAAAATATGGAGTTGTGGCCCAATCCAAAGCAGTACAAATGCAATAAGAAAGCCGCCAATCATGTTTCCGGCTATAACTGTCCCCCAAAGTTTTAACAAACTACCCATGGATTCTTTTCCATGAAAAAAAGGCAAACTAAGAAGCGAAGTTTGTTCTGTAAAAAGCAACGACCTACCCAGCACTACTAAAATAAAGCCCGCCGGGTAAACCAACGCCATCAGTTTAAATACCACATCCTCGCTATACCGGGGCGAAAAGAAATAAAATACAGTACATAACAAAAGATAGCTGAATCCAATCTCAAGACCTGCTATCAGCGAGCTGTAGAAAGTACCAGCCGAGCTTTTTTTGTATGTTTCTAAAGCCTCAGTCAATTGTTCGGCGAGTATATCGCCGTGAGATTTTGAGGATTCCATTTCCGACTCAACAGATTTTTTAAGTTCCTCTTCTGCAACCTGTTGATCTTTTTCGCTGGCTTTATTTATTTTCATATTTTCTTTCATGACGTATAATTAGCTAACTGATAAGTTGATGAAACAATAAAAATAAAATAAAAGTTGTGAAGGCCTGATGAAAAGTGTGCATGAAAAAGGAAGAGGAGGCAATAAGCTGGAGGGGTGTAAATAAATGCTCTCTGTAAAACGTAGCAAGTCTGAATAAGGGGCTCATTGGTAAATTTATAATTCAAAAAAAACTAAGCAGGAAAAAACTATATTGAGACAGGCGGAATATTTTTTGTAC
>JBBSJJ010000074.1:0-19733 GCA_038257335.1 Chitinophagales bacterium
AAAATAGAGCAATACAAAAACGAGATCAACGAACAGAAGGCGGCAACAAAGGACCAGGTAGAAGCATTTCGTATAAAATACCTCGGTACAAAAGGCCTCGTTAAAACTATTATGGGTGAGATGAAAGATGTAGCCGCTGATAAAAAAAGAGAAGCGGGTCAGTTGTTGAACGAGTTTAAAATTTTTGTAGAAGAAAAATTCGAATCACTAAAAGGTATCTCCGGGGAAGCCGCTGAAGCAGCCACGCAACAGATAGATCTTACATTACCGGGCTCCTCCAATTCCATCGGCGCCCGCCATCCCATCAGCATCATTCAAAATAAGATCATCTCTATTTTTCACCGCCTCGGTTTTTCCGTAGCCGAGGGGCCGGAGATAGAAGACGACTGGCATAACTTCACTGCCCTCAACCTGCCGGAAAATCACCCGGCAAGAGATATGCAGGATACCTTTTATGTACTTAAAAATCCTGATTGGTTGTTGCGTACGCACACCAGCAATGTGCAGATCAGGGAAATGGAAAAAGGCAAATTGCCGTTACGCATTATTTGCCCGGGCCGGGTTTACAGGAATGAAACTATCAGTGCCAGGGCACATTGTTTTTTTAACCAGGTAGAAGGTTTGTACATAGCAGAAAATGTTTCCTTCGCAGATCTTAAACAAACACTTTACTTTTTTGTGCAGGAACTGTTTGGAAGCGATGTAAAAATTCGTTTCCGTCCTTCCTATTTTCCTTTTACGGAGCCAAGCGCCGAAATGGATATCAGTTGCCTTATTTGCGGAGGCACCGGTTGCAGCGTTTGCAAAAAAACGGGTTGGGTAGAAATCCTGGGCTGCGGTATGGTGCATCCTAAAGTATTAGAGAATTGTGGTATAGATAGTAACAAGTACACAGGATTCGCTTTTGGGATGGGTGTAGAAAGAATTGCCATGTTGAGCTACCAAATTAAAGATTTGCGGCTGTTCAGCGAAAACGATGTGCGTTTTCTGAAACAGTTTACTGCTGTTACCTAAGGGCATTGCCCAAGGCTGTTTTGCTGGCGTTTTGTCAAAATTCAGATAGGACAATGCAAACATTACTTAACGGTAAACAGGATGTTTGGCATCATAATTGGAAATTTAAGGGAAACCTTAAATTACTCACATGAAAAAGTTCTGCTTAGCGCTCGGCCTCATTTATGCCGTGCTATTAATCGGCTCCTGTTCTGTTTCAAAGGAAGCCCGCACCTACAAAAACAACATTGATGGAAAATGGCAATTGCAAACCCTGGTTTCTGAAGGAATTGCTGGCAACACGAAGGCCACTATTTTAAACGAAGCCGACATCAGTTGCTTTATTGGAAGTAGCTGGACGTTCAACCGCAACAACAGCCTGGGCACTTATACCATCTCACAAAACTCTGGACAATGCGCTGCAGTTACCCGCAATTTTCGCTGGTCTATTTACGAAGCAAAAGGGCAACCCCTTCTTTTTCAATTTAAAAAACTGGATGGTAAATACAAAGAAGTAGACGAAGGTAGCGCCGGCTACCGGTTTACCATTGTTCGGTTAAATGCAACCAACATGCAGTTGCGAAACGATGTAACATTCGAAGGTAGGCAGGCATCTTTCATTTATAATTTCACCAAGAACTAGTTTTATTTAAACACATTAAATTTCAAACAATGAAAAATATTTTCACAAAAACCTTTTTATTGGCAGCAGGTATTTCAGTATTTGCCAGCAGTTGCGACAGTACCCGCAGAATGAGTAAACAAGATAAGGGCGTAGCAGTAGGCGCTGGAGCAGGAGCAGTGATCGGTGGTATCATTGGTAACAATGTTGGCAATAAAAATAACACAGCACTGGGTGCCATCATTGGCGCCGCAGTAGGTGGAGTTGCCGGAGGTATTATTGGAAACAAAATGGATAAGCAGGCAGAAAAAATAAAAACTGAAATACCTGGTGCTAAAGTAGAACGCATCGGAGAAGGTATAAGGGTAACTTTTGATGAAGCCAACCCGGATGGGTCTAAAGCTGGAGTATATTTTGCCACCAACAAATATGATATCAATGCCAATTCCAAGCTTGCCTTAGATAAAATGGTAAAAATATTTAACGAATATCCTGAAACCAATTTATTGATAGAAGGTCACACAGATGATGTAGGAAAAGATGAGTATAACTATGGCTTATCTCAACGCCGTGCAGAGGCGGTGGCAAATTATTTGCGCACCACCAGCATTGCATCAGACAGGTTGATTACAAAATGGTATGGAGAAACACAGCCCATCGGTAACACAACAGATGCTGCTGCAAGGGCTCTAAACCGTAGGGTAGAATTTGTAATAACTGCCAACGAAAAAATGAAAGCCGAAGCAAAAGCGGAAGCAGATTCTAATCAATAAGTCTGACAAACACAATAGCTGCCATGTTATTAGGGTTTTAAAAATGAATTCCATTTTAAAAATTCCAAATAGTGTGGCAGTTTTTTTTGTGCTCTACTGTGCGGGCAATGCAATATGCTCACTCTCGTAAATTATGTCTTATTTTGGGCCATGATTAAAAAGGTATGTGTTATTGGTGCAGGCACAATGGGTAGTGGTATTGCGCTGGCCGCAGCACAAACGGCGTTTGAAGTAATGCTCTGCGACATCAACCCTGCTGTAATAGATGCTGCCAAACAGGGTATCGAAAAAAATCTTGATTTTCTTTTAAGCAAAAATAAAATAGATGTTGCAGAGAAAGACCTTATCTGGAAAAGAATCAGTTTTACTTCTGCCATACAAGACTGCAAGGCTGACCTTGTGATTGAAGCTATTGTAGAAAGGTTGGACGTTAAAACCGACTTACTAACTCAACTCGCAGCAATTAACTCAATAGAAACCATTTTAGCGAGCAACACTTCTTCCCTTTCGATAAATGCTTTGCAAGAAAATATTCCCCTTCCGGGCAGGGTAGCCGGACTGCATTTTTTTAATCCTGCGCATATCATGAAACTGGTAGAAGTTGTAAAAGGAAGTCTTACTGATGATAGTACCACCCAGGCATTGATGGATTTTTGCAGGCAAGTAAATAAGATGCCTGTTTTGTGTAAAGATGCGCCCGGTTTTATTGTAAACAGGGTAGCAAGACATTTTTACCTGGAGGCCATGCAATTGGTAGAAAACAACCATGCCTCTGTAGCAGACATTGATGCTGCTATGGAAGCCGCGGGCTTTAAGATGGGTCCCTTCAAGTTAATGGATTTAATTGGTATGGATGTGAACCTGGCTGTATCTACCTCCCTGTATGAGGCTTTTGACAAGGCAGAAAGATTTAAGCCATCTGTTTTACAAATAGATAAAGTTGCCAGGAACGAACTGGGCCGAAAAAGCGGCAAAGGATTTTATAACTACGACGCATAACCGCTTTCAAAAAAATTAAAATGATATTAGTAACAGGCGGTTCTGGTTTATTGGGTACCGCACTCATTGATGCACTGCTGCAGCAAGGGAAGCCGGTAAAAGCTATTTACAATAAAACAGCCCTTAAGAACTACGAGGGCACGGCATTGCAACAGGTGCAATGTGATATACTGGATGTAATAGCGCTTGAAGATGTAATGACCGGTGTAACACATGTTTACCATTGCGCCGGCCTCGTTTCATTTCAACGCACCGATGCCCAGCGCCTTTATAAAATAAACGTAGAAGGTACTGCCAACGTAGTGAACGCTGCCTTACATGCAGGTGTAAAAAAAATGCTTCATGTAAGCTCGGTTGCTGCCCTTGGCAGGATTAGAGAAGGCGAAGCCATTCATGAAAAAATGAATTGGACGCCGGAAACAAGCAACAGTAAATATGGCGAAAGCAAATACCTGGGCGAGATGGAAGTATGGCGGGGTATTGCAGAAGGAATGGATGCTGTTGTTGTTAATCCCACAATTATCTTAGGTTCGGGACACTGGGACAATGGCTCTACAGCTATTTTTAAATCGGTGTATAATGAATTTCCATGGTATACCAATGGTACTACTGGCTTTGTAGATGTGCGGGATGTAGTATCAATTATGATAGCACTCATGCAAGCCCCCATAACGGCAGAACGATTTATTATTAGTGCTCACAATACCAGTTACCGTAAGTTGTTTGATATGATAGCAGATGCCTTTCAAAAACGAAGGCCCTATAAAGAAGTGACCCCCTTTCTTGCAAAGCTGGTGAGCAACCTTGAAGCCATAAAAAGCAGCATCACAGGTAAGAAGCCCCTAATAACTAAAGAAACTGCTGCCACGGCCCAGGCCAAAGTGGTGTTTGATAACAGCAAACTATTCCGATTCTTGCCTGGCTTTAGTTACTTGCCTTTGCAGCAAACTATTACACACACTTGTAATGTATTGCAACAAAAAGTTAACAAGGATTAACGTATTTTCGACTCTTACTTTTAAAACCCATCAGCCCATCCAATGAAAAAAGCCAGCTTTTTTTTAATCTGTGTTAGTTGCAGTCTCGCATCTTTTGCTCAATCTTATTTTACGGTGTACGGCAAGGTGATAAGTGCCGAAACAAAACAACCTTTGCAAGGCGCCTCTGTATTTGCAGAGAACACCACGCTTGGTACCGCAACCGACGCAGAAGGCAATTTTAAACTTAACCTGCCAGATGGTGGTTACAACCTCATCATTACTTTTACGGGTCACAACACTGAAACCAAACGCATCAACAATGCAAATGCGAACGATAGGAGTGCTGTATATGAACTTACTCAACAACAAAAGCAAATGGAAGAAGTAGCCGTTGTTGCCACCAGCGAAGTAAAGGACGGGTGGAACAAGTATGGTGATTTTTTTATTGAAAAATTTATTGGTCAAACAAACAATAGCCGCTTCAGCACGATCCTTAACAAAGAAGCAGTCAAGTTTTATTTCTCTAAAAAAAGAAACCGGTTAAAAGTGTTGGCAACAGAGCCTTTGATTATTGAAAACAAAGCGCTGGGTTACAATATTAAATATAGCCTCGATTCATTTACGCATGAGTACAACTCACAAGTGAGTTTGTATACGGGCTACCCGTTGTTTGAAGAAATGATAGCAGAAAATAATGAGCAGTCACTAAAGTGGATGCAGGCAAGGCAGGAAGCTTACAAAGGATCGATGCTGCATTTTATGCGGAGCCTCTACAATAAAACCCTGCAGGAGCAAGGCTTTGAAGTTCAGTTTATTGTTGACATCAATGAAAAGGAAACTGCACTACCCCTCAAAGATTTTTATGCAGCTTTGAATTATACAAAAGATGACAGCACTCAGTTGGTAGAAGTAAAGCCCAATCAATTGAGGCTTGGTGTTATTTACAACAAAGAAAAACCTGCTAAGCGGTACACCAGTTTGTTCAGTGAAGAACCGTCCGAATTTCAGTTTTCTATGCTCACATTTTTGCCCGGTGAATCTATTGGCATAGAACAGAACGGGTATTATTTTGAACAGAATGACCTTGCCATAAGTGCCTATTGGACATGGGATAGAATGGCCGATCAGCTGCCTTACAATTATTTATTGGTAAGCGAATAAGGGATCTTTTGAACATAGTTGTACTATTAAGAAGCCTGGTCACGGGCTTTTAATTTTTCCCACATTTGCGGAATGCGTTTAATCCACACAAGGTCTCTCTTAGCAGCGCTGGCCTCTTGTGCCGGTGCGCCCCAGTAAGTTTTATTGCCCTGCAGGCTGCTGCCCACGCCCGTTCTGCCAAGCAGCACCGCATTCTCACCAATGGTGAGCGTTTTGTTTATAATTACGCCACCCCAAATAGTAACACCATCTTCGATGGTAACTACGCCAGCCACAATAACGTTGGCCGCAATCAAACAATTTTTTCCGATTACAGTATCATGGCCAATGTGAATCATATTGTCCATTTTGGTACCACTGCCTATTTTTGTATCATGGCTCACGCCCCTGTCTATAGTGCAGTTGGCACCAATGGCTACACTATTTTCTAACACCACTCTGCCGCAGCTGGGCATTTGTTTGTACCACAAATCCCGGTTCTTTTTTGTGTTGTAGTAAAATGCATCGCTGCCAATTACGGTACCTGCTTGTATCACCACATTGTCGCCGATAATGCTATGATCCATGATGCTTACCTGTGGGTGTATGATGCAATTTTTACCAATGCTCACATGATGCCCAATAAAAGCAGAAGGGTAAATAAAAGTACCTTCTCCTACCTCCGCACTATCGCTGATCATTTTATTAGCTTGCTCAAAAGGCCGAAAATGTTGTACGATTTTGCAATAGGCCTCAAAAGGATTTTCTGTAACGAGCAGTGCTTTTCCTTCTGGCACTTCCGTCTCTTTATTGATGATAATAAAATCTGCCGGGCTATTGATGCAGGTATCATAATACTTTGGATGATCTACAAAAACAAGGTCGCCGGTTTCTACTTTGTGTAATTCATTTATGCCGGTGGCGTTGGCAGTTTTGTTGCCGATAAGTTTTGCCTGGATGAAATCAGCGATCCATTGTACCGGAACGGGGGAGGGAAATTGCATGTTCAGATTATTTCGTCAAAGGTACTACCCTTTGTTTATTTGTACATGCAGTCAAAAATCGCCGGATAAATGGGCATCTTGCAAAAAATATTTTTTGAAAGATGAAGACGGAGTAAGCGCCAGGTTACGGTTCTTTTTAGCAAGATGATTTATAATTCACCTCCAAAAAAAGTTTACATGATAATTAATTGATCCGCTGCAACACCAGTAGAATAAAGGGTTGTAGCGTATCTGATTTTATGAAGGTTGTGTAGTGTCGTTTTTATAGCGCTCACTTTGTATGTTCGTTGCATTAAAAATGGCGAGCCTTATCCACAGCAATATTCTAAATGTGCATAAAATAATTCAAAATATTTTTTTGGTTAGCAAAAATTATTTTTAATATTGTGTAAGGAAATTTATTTCCGGTACTTACTAACCCATACATATATCAAAGCTCAGCATTTTTTGTTGAGCTTTTTTAATGCAAACAATTCCTCCTTTGCTCGTAAAACTCTTGTTACCTGTTGCACAATATTAAAAACAACTGTGTCTTCAATAAGCTTTCTTCGCTGCAAAATAATCAGCTATCTTGCAACAAAATAATACACATGTTAAAATCAATGACGGGCTTTGGAAGATCGGAGCAAACTGTAGGAGAAAAAACTTTTATGGTAGAAATAAAAGCACTGAACGGAAAACAGTTTGAATTGCAATTAAAATTGCCAGCCTTGCTTAGACCCTACGAATTTGAAATTAGAAATATTTTGCAGGAGCAATTAACAAGAGGTACTATTGATTGTTACGTAAACATCAAACAGAATGGTACCACCAAACCTGTGAACATAAATACCGATCTTATAAAATCATATTATCGTCAATTAGAAACGTTAGCTGCTGAGTTAAACATAGATACCAATTCTGTACTTAGTTCTTTACTTCGGCTACCGGAAGTTGTAACGCCTACCATGGATGTATTAAGTGAGGGAGATTTTAAGGAATTCAGCCTGGTTTTAAATGCGGCTCTGAAAGAATTGAATGGCCACCGTGTAGAAGAAGGTGCTTCTCTGGAAAAAGATTTATTGGTGCGTATAGAAAGAATAAAGGAGCAGGAAGAACACATCCTTGCTTTAGAGCCTGCCCGTATGGTAAAAATACGAGAAGAAAT
The DNA here is from genome assembly GCA_038257335.1 of Chitinophagales bacterium. Lineage (GTDB taxonomy): Bacteria > Bacteroidota > Bacteroidia > Chitinophagales > Chitinophagaceae > Ferruginibacter. The sequence continues at coordinate 7,659 of JBBSJJ010000074.1, forward strand.
TCACCAGTTATTAAATGAGCATGTTGGCAAAGATAATATTGACGGCAACCGCCTGGAGCAGGAACTTATTTACTACATGGAAAAAATAGATATTCACGAAGAACAAATAAGGTTGAGGCAGCATTGCGAATACTTTACTGAAATTATGAATGGACCCGAAGAAGGTAAGGGTAAGAAAATGTCTTTTCTGTTACAGGAAATTGGCAGAGAAATAAATACCACGGGCAGCAAAGCATATGATGCAGGTATTCAAAAGTGCGTGGTAAAAATGAAGGACGAATTAGAAAAGGCTAAAGAGCAGGTTTTAAACGTTCTCTAATTATAAAAAAAATAACGGGTGCCAGTGAAGAATAAATTTTTTCAGGTAGGGTTTTTTTTAGTTGCGTTTGCAGGCTCTTTCATGATGAGTTGCCGGCAAATAGATGTGTACGAAAAAAATGCATCTATACCCAACTACGAGTGGCAAAGTAGTTATGCCGCTATTGGCTCTTTTACTATTGAGGATACAGCAGCTTTTTATAATGTAAGTATAGTGTTGCGGCACACAGATGCATATGCTTACAATAATATATGGCTCAATGTTGGGCTACAATCGCCGGGAGATAGTATGTATTTTCAAAAAATAGATCTCTTGCTGGGTAGTGACGCCAGCGGTTGGGAAGGGAGCGGTATGAATGATATTTGGGAAGCAAGGAAATTGCTCAATGGGCAGGCCCGTAGATTCAAGAAATCGGGCACTTACCATTTTGAAATATTGCAACTGATGAGAGATGAGCCCCTCAAACACATCATGAGTGCAGGACTTAGAGTTGAGAAAATGCCATAAACTGTTAATTAAATTTAACAGCGCTCTACGCCAGAAAAATTGTTAGCTGCCGTTAGTAGGAAACAATTCTTTATTTTGCAGTCCACTTTAATCATATCCCCCATCACATTATAAATATTTTTTTCCGTGGTAACGAAAATTCTTGCAATTCTTTTTTTATCAGCCTTTAGTCTTGCCGTGTCGGCTCAAAATGAAGAGTATGTTCAACAAGGGGAGTTTGGAATAACCTTGGGTGGAGCTCATTATTTCGGCGATTTAAATAACCGGGCAAGCATCAGCCGGCCTAAGCCAGCCCTCGGTCTTTTTTATAGAAAGCAGTTGGGAAATTACGTGGGGTTAAGGTTGGCGGCCCATTATGCCCAGCTCGGCTACAGCGATGTTTACAGCAAAAATGAATATGAACAAAGACGCAACCTGAGTTTCAACACCAACATATGGGAAGTTGCCGTAATGGGAGATTTTAACTTTTTTAAATTTTTACCCAATAATCCAGATTATCTCTTTACACCTTATATCACTTTGGGCGTGGGTGTATTTAGTTACGACCCCTATGCCTACCTGGCATCAAAAAAAGAATTTTTACGTCCGCTGGGCACGGAGGGGCAAAATATTAACTACCAGGGAAGAAAGCAGTATGGTACCATGGCCGTGTGTGTTCCTTTTGGGGTTGGCGTTAAGTATAACCTGAGCGAAAAATTAAATATATCATTTGAGGTGAGCCACCGTTACACATTTACAGACTACCTGGACGATGTAAGTACCACTTATGTAGGCATTGATAAATTTTCTGATGTTGCCGCAACCAATGCCCGTCTTTTGCAGGACCGCAGCTACGAGTTTGACCCTAATAACATCATTGGTATAGAGGGCCGCCAAAGAGGAACAAGCAAGCAGAAGGATCAGTATATGATTGTGGAGTTGGGCGTTTCTTTCAACATCAGCACTTACCGTTGCCCAACCGCCAACTAATATCTCTCAAACGGGCTTAGTGCCACTAACCCCTGCATTTTTTACTTAAAAAATACTGGCAAATTTTTTCACCTATTTTTTATTACTTTTGCGCCCAAAGTCAGGCCCGGTGCCTGACTCCTCATTTTTACAATTCATATGAGCTTACAGCAAAGTATAGATAGTCAGAACCTGCCGAGGCATATAGCCATTATCATGGATGGTAATGGCCGCTGGGCACAGGAAAAGGGCGAGGATCGCCTGTATGGCCACCTGCACGGTGTAGAAAGTGTAAGAAATATTGTAGAAGGCGCAGCAGAGATAGGCTTGCAATACCTTACTCTCTATGCATTTAGCACAGAAAACTGGAACCGGCCCGAGGATGAAGTGAGCGGATTGATGGAAATATTGATTGATACCATCCGCCAGGAAGTTCCCACCCTTAACAAAAATAATATAAGGCTACACGTTATAGGAGATTTAAACATGTTGCCGCCAAACGCAGCGGCAGAATTACAGGAAGCCTTGAAGGAAACAGCCACCAACACTGGGCTAAACCTTATAATGGCCTTGAGTTACAGCAGTCGTTGGGAGATTTTAAATGCCGTAAAAAGCATTGCTGCCCATGTAAAAGAAGGTAAGCTAGACCCAGAGACCATCACCGCTAGCACCTTACAACAACATCTTTGCACCAGCGATTTTCCCGATCCCGAATTGATGATTCGTACCAGCGGCGAATACCGCATCAGCAACTTTTTATTGTACCAACTTGCCTATGCCGAATTGTATTTTACGAATACCCTCTGGCCCGACTTTAGAAAAGAAAATCTGTATGAAGCCATCCTCGACTTTCAACAAAGAGAAAGGAGATTTGGAAAAACCGGGGCGCAAATAAAACAAGAGCAAATCACCAAATAACACCACAGAGCCCGGTCTGTCCAGTATTGGATTTAGGATGAGGTTAACATATAGTTTTCATTAATGGGCTTAATTTGCCGCACGTAAAATACAATTGATGCAAAGGATTTACCAAAACGTTTTTTTAATTATTGCTTTCATTTTCTCTACGCTGCAAGTGGCTGCACAGGCAGATACCATACCCGCAGTTTCCATAGATCCGGCATTACAAGACATCTACAACTCTAAAATTCCCAAAGAATACACCATTGCAGGAATAACGGTTACCGGCTCTAAAGCCTTCGATCAAAACCTCATCATCTCTATTTCTGGCCTGGCTGTGGGCGATAAAATAGTTATCCCCGGTACCGATGCTTTTGGTAAGGCTATTGCAAAACTTTGGAAGCAAAGCCTGGTATCTAACGTAGAAATAAATCTTGTAAAATTGACAGGTACCGATTTGTTCATTGAATTAAACATTACAGAAAGAGCAAGACTGCTCGACTTTAAGTTTATTGGTATCAAAAAAGGGGAGAAAGATGAGCTAACCACAAAAGCCGCTCTGTCCAAAGACAGGGTTTTAACCGAAAATATGAAGATGAGTGCGGTAGAGGCCATCGAAAAATTTTACTTTGGAAAAGGCTATAGAAACGTAAAAATAGATGTAAAGGAGGAGATAGCAACTACTGCAAGCAATGGCGTAATGCTTACGTTTTACATAGATAAGGGCAAGAAGGTTCGGGTAAATTCAATCAATTTTACAGATAATGTAACGGTAGATGACCAGAAGCTGAAAAAGCAAATGAAGGGTACCAAGGAAATGACAAGGATCACCTTGTTCCCGCAAACTGTTGTAAGCCCTTATGGTGATGTAGATTCTATGAAGAACAAGCGCTTCAAAGAGTATTTAAAAGATGTGGGGTATATGTCTCCATCCAAAACAAAAGATTACATCGAGCCCTATTTTCGCTTCAAACTTTTTAGTTCTTCTAAATTCAACGAAGTAAAATATACAGAAGACAAAGATCGTATCCTCAATTTTTACAACACCCGTGGTTACAGGGATGCGATGCTGGTAGCTGATACCCAGTTTTACGATGTAAACGGCAATCTTAACATCGATATAAAAGTGAAAGAAGGTCGCAAATATTACTTCGGCGACATGGTATGGAAAGGCAACACCAAGTATGCCGATTCTATCCTGAACATGATATTGGCTATTAAGAAAGGCGATGTGTATAATATTGAAACACTGAACAAACGTTTGGGCAAGCAGCTATCTGCCGAGGGAGGTGACATAGGAAGTTTGTACATGGATGATGGTTATCTTTTCTTCAGGGTGGAACCCATAGAAACTTCGGTATACAATGATACCATCGATTTTGAAATTCGAATGACGGAGGGGCCGCAGGCTACTTACGGAAACATTACCGTAACAGGGAACGATAAAACAAAAGATTATGTAATACTGCGGGAACTAAGAACCATTCCGGGTGAAAAGTTTAGCAGGGAAAATATCATTCGTACACAAAGAGAATTATCTCAGTTAGGTTTTTTTAACCCTGAAACTATTACGCCCAACGTGGTTCCTAACCAGGAAAACGGTACAGTAGATATTAACTGGCAGGTAGAAGAAAAATCAGCTGATCAGTTGGAGCTCTCTGCTGGCTTTGGTGGTGGCATTGGCCTTACCGGAACATTGGGTGTAACGTTCAATAATTTTTCTATCAAAAATATTGGCAAAAAGTCTAGCTGGGATCCACTGCCATCTGGGGATGGTCAAAAATTGAGTGCAAGAATTCAGTCAAACGGGCGTGCCTACCGGTCTTATAATTTCTCCTTTACCGAGCCTTGGCTAGGTGGTAGAAAAAGAAATTCCTTTTCTGTAAATTATTACAATACCAAATTTGCCAATGCTTTTGACCCAAGAACCGGTCAGTATTGTAAAGTCTGTGGCGATACTTCCTTTTTAAAAACAGTAGGCTTTGGTATATCCCTGGGCAAACAATTAAAATGGCCGGATGACTTTTTCAATCTCATCTATTCACTTAACATTCAACAATACAAACTTAGAAATTACAACCAAATTTTTGATGGTATCAGTAATGGCAATTCTACCAATATCAGTCTTAAATTAACATTGCTGCGCAATTCTGCAGGGCCTAATCCTATCTTTCCTACCAGCGGTTCTAACTTTCTTATGAGCGGCCAGTTCACCCTTCCATATTCTTTGCTAGGCATTACTAAAATCGGGGAAAATCCTTATAAACTACCGGAATTTCATAAATGGCGTTTTAATGGCGAATGGTATGTGCCTATCGGAAGGGCCAGAGGTGCAGATAAAAACAAACAATTTATTTTAAAAGCTGCCGCCAAGTATGGTTTCATTGGCAGGTACAATTCCAAACTGGCTATCTCTCCGTTCGAACGCTTCCAGGTGGGCGATGCAGGTTTGAGTAATACACAGGCTCTGCTTGGGTTTGATATAATTGCACACAGGGGTTATCCGATTTACAACAGCTCTAACCCCAGGGTGAACCCAGACGGTATTACTCCAAGGGAGTTCTTTACCATTTTTAATAAATACACGGTGGAGATGAGGTATCCATTTACCACAGGTGCAAGCAGTACTATCTATGGGTTAGCATTTTTTGAGGCTGCCAATGGTTGGTACGATTTCAAAGAATACAATCCTTTCAAATTACGCAGGTCTGCAGGTGTGGGTATGCGTTTCTTCCTTCCAATGTTTGGTTTGCTCGGCTTCGACTATGGTGTAGGGTTAGACAGGTACAACCAATCTACAGGTTTGAAGGGCGCTGCTAAATTTACCTTTATGCTTGGCCAGGAGCCGGAATAATTAACGGATTATTTTCATTGTTTAATTGTTTATTTGTAAAAAATAATAGAATGAAAAAAATATTGCTCAGTATTTCTTGTTTAGTGTTACTCGCATTTTCGGGCATAGCCCAACGCTATGCTGTAGTAGATTCTAAATACATTTTAGATAAGATACCCGATTACAAAGAAGCTCAGAAAAAGCTGGATGACTTTAGCCTAATATGGCAGCAGGAGCTAGATCAAAAGCAATCTGCGGTAGATAGGATGTTTAAGGATTACGACGCCGAGCAGGTGATGTTGCCCGATAACCTAAAGAAGAAAAGAGAAGACGAACTTTTCAACAAAGAAAAGGAGTTGAGAGACCTGCAAAGAAGACGCTTTGGTTTTGAAGGCGACCTTTTTAGGAAAAGGCAGGAATTGATAAAGCCAATACAGGACAGGGTTTACAATGCCATTCAAAAATTGGCTGTAGACAAACAATATGATTTTATATTAGATAAAAGTGAAGGAATTACCGTTATATTTGCCGACCCTAAACTGGATAAGAGCGAAGATGTGCTCAAAAACCTGGGTGTTAAATAAAAGGTAATCGTGTTTTCCCAGGCAACTTTTGTTATGGAAAACGATCCTATACATATCATAACAACAAGAAATTAATTAGTTTAAAAAAACAACCAACACATGATGAAAAATTTGCTCGTAGCAGCTGTACTTACGGTAGGAATGTTTACTGCAACTGCACAAACTAAAATCGGTTACATCAGTACCGATGAACTAATTGGTGTGATGCCTGAAGCTGAAAAGGCGGACGCTGAATTGAAAGAATACCAGGCCGCTTTGCAACAACAGGGCCAAGACAGGATGAAAGAACTCGGCATTAAAGACAGTCTTTTTATAAAAGATTCTGCCAAACTTTCTCCGAGCATGAAAGAAATTAAAAGAAAAGAGTTAATTGAACTTTACCAAAGAGTGCAAGGTTTTCAAACAGAAGCCCAGGAAATGTACCAGGAAGAAGCTCAAAGAAAAATTACTCCTATCAGGGCTAAAGCAATGGATGCAATCCGTTTGGTGGCCAAAGAAAACGGCTATACTTACATCTTTGATGTAAACGCTGTGATTGTTGCACCGCCGGGAGACGATGTACTGGCACTGGTTAAAAAGAAACTGGGTATTAAAGATCCGGTTCCTGCAGCACCCAGAAAATAAGCTGTATTAAATATATTTTCAGAGCCTCCCTTTTACTTGGGAGGCTTTGTTATTTTTACAGCCATGAACAAGCAACCCATTGCCGTTTTTGATAGTGGCTACGGTGGCCTTACCGTTTTAAAGGAAATCGTGGCGCTTTTACCGGCATACGACTACCTCTACCTGGGCGACAACGGCCGGGCTCCTTATGGCCCCCGCAGTTTTGAAGAAGTCTATCGCTACACCCTGGAAGCTGTAACCTGGTTGCTTGAGCAAAATTGTCCCCTTGTGATACTAGCTTGCAACACAGCCTCCGCAAAAGCGCTTAGAACCATACAACAAAATGACCTGACCCAATTCGGAACGGATAAGAGGGTGCTTGGAGTAGTAAGGCCAACTGCAGAAGTAATAGGGAATTATAGTAAGACCGGCCATGTGGGCGTGTTGGGCACTAAAGGCACAGTGCAATCAGGGTCCTATATCCTGGAAATAGAAAAATATTTCCCTGCAGTAAAAGTAACGCAGGAAGCTTGCCACATGTGGGTTCCCTTAATAGAGAACAATGAATACGACGAGGCCGGAGCAGATTATTTTGTAAAGAAAAATATCCAGCAATTGCTATCAGCCGACGATCAGATAGACAGCATCCTGCTGGGGTGCACCCACTATCCTTTGCTTTTAAACAAGATTAAACAGTTTGTGCCCCAGGGTATTGCGTTAGTTGAACAGGGCAACATTGTAGCACAAAGCCTGCAGGAGTACTTGAAACGTCACCCACAAATAGAAGAGCAATGCAGCAGGCAGGGTAGCCGCTCCTTTTATACCACGGGCGATAGCCAGGATTTTGACAGCCATGCCGGGCGTTTTTTCGGGCAGGCATTGAAATCAACCCATTTAAGGTTGTAGAGAAAAATAGTTGCCAGAATCTGTAGAAAAATCAATTTCACTTCCATCCATTGAGCATTTTCCCTTACCTTCGCCGTCCTTTCACAAGAAGCAGGGATGGTGCCCGGCTTTAAAAACAACCAACAATATTTTGTAAAGGGAAAAAATTAATAAAATGCCAGGAAAAAAAAGAACATACCAGCCCCACACACGCCGTAGAAAATCTGTACATGGATTTCGTGAGCGCATGTCAACCGCCAACGGCCGCAAGGTTTTGGCCAGCCGCAGGGCAAAGGGGCGTCATAAGCTATCTGTTTCTGACGAGCACGGTTCAAAAAAATAATAAATTCTTAGTGGCCTAAGGCCATTAACGAAATATAAAATTATAGCTTCCGTATATTTTACGGGAGCTTTTTTAATGTTGGGCAATAGAATGATAAGCGCTAAGGCGGATGAAAGCTTAACTTTTATTACAAAAACAACCAGTACTGCTGGGGAATGGTGAAAAAGGTGAAAGGTGAAAAGTGAAAGGTGAATGGTGAATAATGAATGGTAAAGAGGAATATTGCCCTTAACCCTTGACCATTGCCCACTACCAATTGCCAATTGCTCATTGCCAATTGCCCATTACCCATCGCCCATTGCTCATTGCCCATTGCCATTCACCATTGACCACTTAACACCAACCATACATTTATTTATTGCCTGCTGTTATACGATACTGTTACAAAAAAGCCGACAAGCTCAAAAGCCGTAAAGCCATTGAGGAGATCTTTAGTAAGGGCAAGAGTTTTTCTAATTTCCCCATAAAGGTTTTTTGGATGCCGCACAACCCTAGCGCTGTGTTGCAGGCGGGCGTGGGTGTTAGTAGTCGCAATTTTAAAAAGGCGGTAGATAGAAATCGTATTAAAAGGCTGATGAGAGAGGCATATCGCCTGCAAAAAAATACGTTGCACGATACCCTTGCACAAAACAGCCAAAGCATGTCTGTCTTTTTTTTATACCTGGGCAAAGAGTTGCCGGCTTACGAAGTTTTGTTTGCAAAAATGGAAAGCTCTCTTAACAGACTGATAAAACTAAGCAATGAAAACGCTGAAAGAAATTCTTAGTTGGCCCTTTATTTTTCTCATAAAATTGTACCAATGGGTACTTTCTCCTTTGTTAGGGCCAAAGTGTAGGTTCACTCCAACCTGCTCACATTACAGCATTGAAGCTTTAAAAAAATATGGCCCTCTCAAAGGTTTGTGGCTCACCATCAAACGCATTGGCCGCTGCCATCCATGGGGAGGCCATGGCCACGACCCTGTGCCCTAATGCAACAAGTGATTGTAACACTTCTGCGTTTTTTTTAACATCCACAACAATTCCTTTTACCGTATGTTGATGTAAATTGTACGAATATGAAATTTTTAAATTTTCTTTTTGGCTTTATGGTTGTAGCGCTTTCTGCCTGTGGGCAAAAGCCTTCTAAATTGCCTGCAACGGCCACCACTAAAAAAACAAATGCCATGGAATGGAATAAACTCACCAAAGAAGAAGAAAGAGTGATCGTGAACAAGGGTACGGAGTATCCGGGCAGCGGCGATCTTTTAAAAAACACCGAAAAAGGTACCTACGTTTGTAAAAGATGCAATGCTGCGCTGTACAAATCTGATTCAAAATTTGATTCGCATTGTGGATGGCCAAGTTTTGATGACGAGATCAAAGGATCTGTAAAAAGAATATCAGACCCGGACGGGCAACGCACTGAAATTGTTTGTGCCAATTGCGACGCACACCTTGGTCACGTATTTTTAGGTGAAGGTTTTACGCAGAAAAATACACGCCATTGCGTAAATTCTATTTCTATGCTTTTTGTGGCAGATAAATAAAACGCTCTTATCTATAAATAAAAACTCCCACAACCGAGGGAGTTTTTTTATGTCTGAATGCCAGTGTTTACTTGTGAATTGTGAATGGGCAATATTCACAATTGACCATTCACCATTCACGACCCGAAATATATTATTTCATTATAGCCTGGGTAAATATGGCTTGGTTCTCTAAAATCCTTTACCATTAGGGGTTGTGGTGAGGTTAAATAAACTCCAGCAGGTCCTCGTTCAATTTGTCTTTGTGTGTAAACCACAAGCCGTGTGGGGCGCCCTCATACACGATGTATTTCGCACCATCAATCACTTTTGCACTTACCTCTCCCGTGGCTTCAATGGGTACAATTTGATCTGCATCTCCTTGAATGACGAGGGTGGGTACATTTATTTTTCCAACATCGTTCCTAAAATCGGTAGATGAAAACGCCTTGGCACATTCCAATGTTGCAATGGGTGAAGCATCCATCACCTTCACCAGGCTGTGTGTTAAAAATGCGTCCGTTACCGGGTGGTTGATGAGGGAAACGCCAAAAAAATCTTTGTTGAAACCTTCCATAAAAGTAGGACGGTCTTCCATCATGGCTTTGGCCATTTTATCAAATTCCTCCTGTGGCACACCGTTGGGGTTGGTATCTGTTTGAAGCATATAAGGCACCACGGCGCTTATCAATACTGCCTTAGAAACATGCACACCGCCGTACAAAGAAAAATATTTTGCAATTTCACCGCCCCCCATAGAAAAGCCAACAAGGGTTACTTCTTCCAGCTCCAGTTCGTCAAGCAAAGATTTTAAATCGCCTGCAAGCGTATCGTAATCGTAAGGCCCAATGGGTCGGTCAGAATGACCAAAGCCACGACGATCGTACGTAATGCAGCGCAAGCCCCGCTGGGTTAACTGTGTAACCTGGTACTCCCACATGCTGCCACTAAGTGGCCAGCCATGAATAAAAACTACAGGCTTACCTTTTCCCAGGTCTTCATAATAAATTTGAATGGGTTCTGCTCCGTTTTGTGCTGACTGTATGAATGGCATATTTTTAAAATTAAAGATGAACAAGATGATATTGTTCATCTTTCAAAGATGCTGCCAGATAAAGTTATAGGGTAATCCTTAGGCATGGTTGCAACAAAGTTCAACGGATGTAGACCTAATTGCTCATATGAAAAACAGCGTTTGCCTTCCCCTTGCCAGCTTTTGCAAACGGTTGTTCCACCTACTTTAGGCGTCATCTGCGGCAACGCAAAGTTTGTAGCACTGCGTGGCACTACCTAATCAATCCAGACAGAATTTGGAAAACTTATTTTGTAACATTAAAACCCTTGTATTAATATTTGTAACTTTAGTTATAAATATTTCCCGGTTCTAAATGAATGTTTTTTTTAAAAAATATGGTCTCTATTGCTGTTCAGCTTTCCTGCTGCTGTTACTCCTGAATGTTTCCTGCCAAAAAGAATTATACTGGGATAGAGAAGTTACCGCTTTGCCTGTTGATTCTATTACTTTGGTAAATGATCCCGGAGCTTTGCCAACCTGTGTCAGTTGCTTGCAAAGGGATACCGTCAATGCGTATACATGGAGTTTTAAGACGGGTACTTCACAACTCTGCGGCAGGGTAGACACGGCCATTATAAATATCGATCGAAACTCCTTCACTTTTTATGGGCCTTCATCCTGCGGCCGTGACACCGGGATGATATTCACCGTTTACTTGGATCCCGTGGTTTTAACAAAGGATACGTCTAATCTAAGAGCATCTTATGCCACTTTTTATTATTATCATACCGGAGCACCCTATGTTTTATTAAGCAAGACTGCTCAATCTTTTAATTTTATCATTTCCAGCTACGTTCATGCAACCAAAATAGCTACAGGGGTCTTTACCGGGTTTGGTTACCGGCAGGATGGGAGAGCAGTTGAAGTAAGCTCAGGCAAATTTAAAATCAGGCTTGTGTAAAAGAAAACGGTCAGTGAAATCATCGTTGAACCAATGTTGATCCTGGCCTTGCAGCAAAAATTCTCCCACATAAAAATGCCAGGCAAACACAGCGGATTGTAAGGCTAAGCTTCAACCAACAAGAAATGAAGTGGCCAGGCAGAAACATAGCAATTTATACATGATCGCCAGCTTTTAGGAGGAGTCGTCCCGAATGCTTTCCGGATTTTTCGCAGCAAAGCTCTGTGCATAGCGCTGCAGCATATTATTTCAACTTGAAGGCATTTAAACTTTTTTGAGGTACCCAAAATTGAAGACTTATTACAACGAGACTTTTCAAAAGTGCCAGGCAGCAGCAGGTAAGCAATTTGCAATTCTGCAGTTATGGGAGAAATACCAGCAGCCATCTCGAGGTAGATAAATTTTAGGTAAAAAATTGATAACTTTTAATTTAGTTGGTGGGCTGGTCTGGTGTTGGAACCGATGGCAGTCTTGTAGCTTTTGGTTTGTTTTGTTTTTTTAGCAGCAGCTTTCGCAGCCTTTTTTGGAGCTACGGCTTTCTTGACTTCCTTTACCACTTTCGTAAAATATAATCGAACGAAGCTTCGTCTTACACAGGAAGCCCTTGCAGAGAAAGCAGGGGTGGGCTTGCGCTTTATTCGGGATCTGGAACAGGGCAAAGAAACCCTGC
>JBBSJJ010000075.1:0-19669 GCA_038257335.1 Chitinophagales bacterium
ACTTCATTTCGTCCTTATTTACATAATAGGTAGCGTTGGAAAAACTCATGCTTTGGTTGCGCAGCACCTTATCTTCCCTGGCCACGCCACCGGAGTGGTCTTTGTGCAGGTGACTCACCAGCACTTTGGTTACATCCAGGGGGTTGATGCCGTTGTCTGCCAGGTTTTGATGCAACTGTAAAATGCCATCGGCGTTGCTAAAGCCAAGGCCGGTATCTAACAGTATAACATCTGTTTTTGTAAGTATCACAAAAGGCTGTATCTCTACCAACAGGCTTCCCGCCGGGCGCTGTTGAATATCATCTGTTGCTTTATTAAAGGGAACAAAAACTTTTGTTTGGTCGATGCTAAAGGCACCTTCGCTCAGTGGTATAATTTTCATAACAGGAAACAAGCCCTACAGCCCCCAAACCCCCTAAAGAGGGCTTTAGCGACTCAAGATTTGAAAGAAATTTTAAGTGAGAAAAAATAAGAGCAAAAATAACTGAAAAGTACTTTAAAGTATTAGACACTTCGTAAGCCCCCTTCAGGGGGTTTGGGGGTTGTGCCTACCGCAACACCATCTGCCTGTCTGCATCTAATTTTACCATAATAAAAATAAGGATGGTAAAAGTGAGCAGAGAAGAACCCCCATAACTCATCAGCGGTAAGGTAATACCTATTACTGGTGCCAGGCCAATGGTCATCCCAATATTGATGGCGATGTGAAAAAACAATAACCCTGCAACCGAATAGGCATATACCCGGCTGAAAGTACTTCGTTGCCGCTCTGCAATAAATACGATTCTCAATAGCAAGACCAGGTATAAAATCATGAGTGCGGCACTGCCTATAAAACCAAAGTTTTCTCCCAGGGATGTAAAGATGAAATCTGTGTGCTGCTCCGGCACAAAATCGCCCTGGGTTTGGGTACCCTTTAAAAATCCTTTTCCAAAAAAACCTCCAGACCCAATGGCGATCTTCGATTGCTTAACATTGTAATTTTCTTTATCTCCTTTTTTCTTTTTGGCCGCTGCTTCTGCTGCGGGATCATCGGAAGGCGCCGCTTCTACAAATGGATTGTCCCTGCCAACCAGGCTAAAAATTCTATCGGCCTGGTATTTTTGGAATACAGATTTAAAAAGAAAAGGAACCGCCACACCCACAAATAAAGAGCCGATGGCCCAAACGCAAACGATGATGACAAGCAAGCCACGATTTCTTTTTATTTTTCTCCTCATAAAAAACATAGTGGCCAGGGCTATAACCGCCAGGCTAATTAGCAACGGCATGGTAGGCAAGAGCAATGTGATAACCAACAGTACGCCAAGCGAAGCACCAATGATGAGATAGCCTGCAGGCAAACCTTCTCTATACATCGGCAATAGAAAAGCGAAGTACACCAAAGCGAGGCCTGTTTCATTCTGCAGGAGCGAAAAAACGATGGGTAAAAAACAAATACCCGCTGCAATGGCGTGAGAGCGTGTTTTGGTAAAATCTGTGCCAGGCTGCGCCAAATACTTAGCCAGGGCCAGTGCTGTAAATATCTTACAGGTTTCTACCGGCTGCAGGTTCATAAAACCAAGAGGGATCCAACTCCGGGAGCCATTAACATCTTTGCCCACTACAAAAGTGGCCATCATAAGCAGGATGCCGAGTATGTACAGGATATTGGGTGTGGCCGTAAAAAACTTACTATCTGTGAGTAATATAAAAATGGCGAGTATGGCACTGATGCAGAGATAGAGCATCTGCTTACTGTAATTCTTTTTAAAAGCAAAGAGGCTTTGAAAAAACTGGTCGTTGCTTTTAAATTCTACCGAAAATATGCAAATGAGGCCAATGCTTACAATGATGGCGTACAACCATATAACTACCCAATCAATACCTTTTGATATCATGGGCTTTTGCTGAGACATATTCTTGCTTTATAATTTAATTAGTTCGTTTGACTGGTATCTGCCGTTACAGGTTTTTTCTTTTCGCTGGGTAAGATGGCACTGTTACGCACCGCAGCCGTGTCGCCGGCGGGTTTATTTTTTCCTGGCTTCTCCTTCTTTATCTTATCCAGGTCTTCTGTTTCCACATCATCGTTTTCAAGGCCGGTAGTATCTTTTACCAATCTAATATATCCCTTGGCCATGAGGTAGGCTGAGTCTCTTCTGTGCATGACAGAATCCCTCGCTCTTATTTCTTTTACCAGCCTTGGCGGCAGCAAGTTCATTTTAGCCACTTGATCTGCTTTTGCATTTCTCTCTTTACCTACAATCGAATCTTTCAGGAACTTCTCAATCATCAGCGAAGCAATGGGTGCTGCAGAGGTAGAACCAAAACCTGCATTTTCGCAAATAACTGCAATGGCTATACGAGGATTTTGACGGGGAGCGAAGGCTGCAAAAAAAGCATGATCTTTTTGTTTTACTCCTTTGTAAGCGTTTTCTACCGTACCGGTTTTACCACACACAACAATACCGGGCACCTGCGCATATCGGCCCGTGCCACCATCCATTACGCCCTGCATACCGTCGTGCACTTTCTCAAACAAGCTGTCCGGAATATTTAATGCGATGTTCTTCTTTTTGTATGGGTCCAGTAGGTTAAACTCGTCGCCGCTTTCTATGGAGTCTACCAGGTGGGGCGTAATGTACCAGCCTTTGTTGGCCAGGTAAGCCATTTCGTTGGCCACTTGCAGTATGGTTGTTTCTACCTCACCCTGGCCGATGCTTACAGACCGGAAAGTGCAGAAATTCCAATGCCCTTCTCCGTAAATTTTATTGTAGGTTTTAGCTGTAGGTATACTGCCACTTTTTTCTGAGGGCAGATCCACCCCTAATTTTCTACCCAGGCCAAAAGCCCGCATGTAGGCTGCCCAGGCATTTAAACTACTGTCTACACTGGGATATTTGGGATTGTTGATTACTCTCTGCATCACATTGGCAAAGTAAGTATTGCAACTGTGGGTGATGGCTCCCTTGAGTGCCCACACGCCAGGATCCAGGCAACGCATGGGTTTACCGCAACCATAAAAAGCACCGCTACACGAAAAATTAGTGCTGGACGTAATGACTCCTTCCTGCAAACCAATGAGTCCCTGCAAAGTTTTAAAAGTAGAACCGGGGGAATATTTTGCACCGATGGTACGGTTCAAAAACGGAATCCGGGGGTCTAACAACAACTCTGTATAATGCTTTTTTCTTTCGGCACCGGTGAGCAACCTTGGTTTGTAAGTAGGGGCGCTTATCATGGCAAGTATACCACCCGTTTGAGGATCAATGGCTACAACGGCACCCACTTTATTTTCCATCAATCTTTCGCCCAGCTCCTGCAACTCAATGTCCAGGAACGTATGCATATTCTGTCCGGCTATGGCAATGGTATCATATTCTCCATTTTCCCACCGGTCCGTAAGGCGGTTTTTATTATCTCTTTTGTAATACTCTATTCCCCTTTTGCCCATCAGCACTTTTTCATACGAAAGTTCGAGGCCTGTTTTGCCGGCATAATCCCCGGAAACATAACCCTCGTCGGGATGTTTCTTTAAGAAATTAGTATCCACTTCAGATAGGTATCCAAGAATGTTTCCTGCGGCATCATAGGGATAATCTCTCACAGGGCGCTCTTGCAAATAGTAACCCGGTGCAAACTTGTACATATTCTCATTAAGCTTGGCCATTTTCTCTTCACTGAGCAAGGCCTCAAATATAGAGGGGCGATAACTTTTATTTTTGATGATGGCCGTAATGATGCGTTTGCGAAATTCCGATGTATCTATTCCCAGAATATTGCAGAGCATACTGGTATCGGTACCCCTTATCTTTCCCGGAGTTACCATCAGATCGTAAATAATCGTGTTGCGTAGGATAGGCCTGTTCTTTCTGTCGTAAATGATGCCCCTGTCGGGATAGACCACTTTTCTAAACATGCCCTGGTCGTCGGCCATTATTTTGTACTTAGAAGAAAAAACCTGCAGGGTAAATAACCGGATGATGATAATAACAATCATACTGACAAATATCAGGCGGATCACATTTCTTCTTGACTGGTTAAATACGGACATTGGGGCTGCCAGGTAATTTTATGTTGGTTAAATGATTTCAAAAGTTTCAAAGGTTCCAGGGGTTTCAAGCGTTTGAAACATTAAACCATTTAAACTTTAAACACTAAAGGTCCCTACTTAAATTGTATTTGTCCTAAACTTTTGTTTGCGCACAAAAATGAGGTCGGTAATTAATATAAGTAGTAAACAGATAGCAGTGCTTAATATTGTTTTGCCCAAAAAATACCAAAGGTTGCCAAACTGCCAGGCCTCCAGAAGAAACAGCCAGGCATTGTGTAAAAAGGCAAAAAAACCAATGTAAACGGCGTAAGGTAAAAGGCCGCCCAAACTGGTAATGGAAGGTTCTTCGTAATTCGTTTCCGAACCTTCCTGCGGGATGAGCATATTGATAAGGAAAGGGCGAACGTAAGCAATGAGTACACAGGCCGCTGCATGAAACCCAGGCTGATGACGGAAGCTATCCAGCGTGAAACCCAGGGCAAAAGCGATGAGCATCAACCAGGTGCGTTGCATTTTAAAAGGAAGCCACAGAATAAATAAGAAATACAGGTAGGGTGTAACCAACTGGTGCAGGTGTATCTTATCCAGTACATAAACCTGCACCAGTATAAAAAAAATAAACCTCACTATGTTTTTTAAAATACTATTCATGGTTCCTACTTGCTGTTGTTTTTAGCTTTTTCCAACAATTTATCAATGGCTGGTTGCTCCATATTATTGAGGGCATAGGCCCATTCTAAATTATAAAAATTAGAAGCTGTACGCACAATGATCTTGTAATTGTTGGTGGCAGTTTCAAGAAAAACTTCATCTATCCTTCCTACCAGCAGTCCTTTTGGAAAAATGGTACTGAATCCGCTCGTGATCACACTATCCCCTTTAACCAGTTTGGTGCTTTTAGGAATGCCGGTAAGCGTTACAAGGTTAGGGTACTTTCCATCCCAGCTTACGGTGCCTGTTTCGCCCGTTTTTAAAAGCTTGCCACTTATTTTACTGTCTTTGTGTAAGAGGCTCATTACAACTGCATACTCCCCGCTAATATCTGTAATTACACCCACTACCTCATTGTTGGGACCTACAATGCCCATACCCACCCGCATCTGCGGTGCATTTACACTTTGCAGCACCATAAAATTACTGGGGCTTGTTACAGCATTGGCCACCACTTTTGCATGCAGGTAAGAAAACTTGCGGTATTGCTGAATAGAATCGATACGCAAAGTATCTATCACCTGTTTGTAGCCACTGTCTGGCAAACTAAAATTAGCTGCCAGTTTGTTGTACAAAGCCTCGTTGGCCTTTACCAGTGAGTCATTTGTTTTTTTAAGTTGAAAGTAATATTCAATGCGATCGTACTGGGTATTTACCTTGCCGGTTATGCGATTGGCACTGTTGCCAAACATAGCGTGGTGATAGTTGCTGTATTGCACAATGAGCGTAATGCAGAGCACCTGCAATACCAGAAATACCAGGAAATTAAAATAACGGCGGATGAATAGAAAAATATTACGCACCGGAGGGAGAATATTTAAAGTTAAAATTCTAAATTCCAAATAGCAGCGCCCTTTAGAATTTAGAATTTGTATTTTTTAGTTGAGATGAGCTATCATCTCATTACAAAAGGAAAACGGTCGTAATTTTTTAAGGCAATGCCAGTTCCTCTTACAACACTCTTAAGCGGATCATCGGCAACATGTACTGGCAGCTTAATTTTGGCAGCCAACCTTTTATCCAGGCCACGCAACAAAGCACCACCACCTGTAATATATAAACCACGGCGATAAATATCTGCGGCCAGTTCCGGGGGCGTTGTTTCCAAGGCCTTTAAAATGGCTTCTTCTATTTTGAAAATACTTTTATCAAGTGCCTCGGCAATTTCCTGGTAGCTTACCATCACCTGTTTTGGTATGCCGGTTACAAGATCACGCCCGTTTACAGGAATATCATCAGGAGGATTTTCCAGGTCTTTCATTGCAGCACCCACCTGTATTTTAATTTGCTCTGCGGTACGCTCTCCTATCAACAAACTGTGATAGCGCCGAAGTGCCTCCATGATATCTGCTGTAAATTCGTCTCCGGCAATGCGGATACTTTGATCGCAAACTATACCAGCCAGTGCAATTACTGTAATACCAGTGGTACCACCGCCAATGTCGATAATCATATTGCCTACAGGCTCTTCTACATCTATACCAATACCCAGTGCTGCGGCCATCGGCTCATGAATAAGGTAAACTTCCTTGGCACCCGCTTGCTCCGCACTATCTCTTACGGCACGTTTTTCAACCTCGGTAATACTACTCGGTATACAAATCATCATCCTCCAGCTGGGAGCAAAAAGTGGCTTCTTTTTATACACCAACTTTATGAGCTCACGTATCATTAATTCGGCCGCATTAAAATCTGCAATCACACCATCCCGCAAAGGGCGCACGGTGCGAATACTTTCATGGGTTTTTTCATGCATCATCAATGCCTTTTTGCCCACGGCCAATAAATTTTTAGGATTGTTTCTGTCCAGGGCAACTATAGATGGTTCGTTTACCACCACTTCGTCATTGTGAATGATGAGGGTGTTGGCGGTTCCAAGATCTATTGCAATTTCTTGTGTGAAAAAATTAAAAATTCCCATGTTTTTTTATGTGAAAACTTATACTTGTGTGAATGCAGCAAAGTTGATGTAAAATATTGGATTAAACAACGCTAAAAAATTATTTGTTAAACGCCCTTAATGCGTAATGACAAACGTTAAAGCCTTGTGAATAAAGGATCATACTAATATATTTAGCTTTTAAGATGAGGCCTTCTGGTTTTCAACATTGAGAATTTCCCCGCATTAAAAGTTACACAAATTCGTAACCAATGTCACGGCGATAATTGATGCCTTCAAAATGAATATGGCGCAATGCTTCTTTAGATTTTGTGCAGGCATCTTCTACATCTATTCCAAACGAGGTTACTACCAACACCCGGCCACCAGCAGTAAGTACTGTTCCCTCACCCGTTTTGGTCCCGGAGTGAAAAAGCATGCTATCGTCTGCCATTGTGGTATCCAGGCCTTCTATTTCAAAACCGGTCTCATGTTCTCCGGGGTAGCCACCACTCACTGCTACAATGGCAACCGTGCTGCGAGGGTCTGTTTGAATCTCCACTTCTCCTAAACGTTGTTCTCCCGTAGCAAGCAATAATTCCACCAGGTCGTTTTGTAACCTTGGCAGCACTACCTCTGTTTCAGGATCGCCCAGGCGGCAATTGTATTCAATTACCATTGGCTCGCCAGCATCTATCATTAGCCCAAAAAATATAAAGCCCTTGTAATCCAGGTTCTCGGCCTGTAATCCTTTTACCGTAGGTTCTATAATGCGGCTGATTACTTTTTGTTGCAAGGCATCATCAAAAAATGAGACAGGACTTACAGCACCCATTCCACCAGTATTCAACCCTGTATCGCCTTCGCCCACTCTTTTATAATCTTTTGCCTCGGGCAGCAATACATAGTTTTTGCCATCTGTAAGTGCAAATACACTCATTTCTATTCCTTTTAGAAATTCTTCAATCACCACCCTGGCACCAGCTTCACCAAATTTATTTCGGTGTATCATCAGTTCAAACTCAGCCGAGGCTTCTACGTGGGACTGACAAATTAGCACCCCTTTTCCGGCAGCCAGCCCATCTGCTTTTAATACGATGGGAAGGCTATGTTGTTGTATGTACAACAACCCTTCATCAAAATTTTCTGCTGTAAACTCCTGGTATGCTGCAGTAGGTATGCTGTAACGCTGCATAAAGGATTTAGCATAAGCCTTGCTTCCTTCTAGTTGGCTGGCTTCTGCCGAAGGGCCAATGATATGGATGTGCCCGGTGGCTTCTGCTTGTTTAAAAAAATCTACAATACCTTTTACGAGGGGTTCTTCCGGCCCAATGATGAGCATATCTACTTTATGTTCTATGGCTGCATTGGCCAGGGCTTCATAATCGGTTGCTGAAATTTGCAGGTTCGTTCCGCAAAGTGCCGTGCCTGCATTTCCGGGAGCAATAAAAAGATTTTCACAACTTGTACTTTGTTTGAGTTTCCAGGCCAGGGTGTGTTCCCTGCCTCCGGCACCTACAATTAGAATGTTCATTTAATAAAGGATTGTAATTGGGTTAATAAGTTGTAGGCGAAATTAAACACACAAACAATATGAATGTGCCTTTTTTTATTAAGTAACATACAGATCATATATTAATTAATAAAATGATCGGTCAGTTTTAAAGAAATCATTTTATGTTGTGTTTAAAGAATTTCAGTATTTTGGGGTCATTAATATAATCTAACAAGCATTTTAAAACTAATACTTATGAATGAACAAGTAATGCCATCTAAGGGTCATCCCAAAGGTTTATGGGTGCTTTTCGGCACTGAAATGTGGGAGCGTTTTGCTTATTATGGCATGCGTGCCATATTAGTCCTCTTCATGACGAAAGCACTGATGTTTGATAAAGTTTTTGCATCCAACCTTTATGGCAGTTACACCAGCCTTGTTTATCTTACTCCACTCATCGGTGGTTTTGTGGCAGATCGTTTTTGGGGTAACCAGCGTTCTATCATCGTTGGCGGCATAGTAATGGCCCTTGGCCAGTTTGTTTTGTTCATGTGTGCATCTACTTATGTATCTGCTCCAGATGTTTCCGCCTTTCTATTCTTCACCGGCCTGGGGTTGATGATTGCCGGAAATGGTTTTTTTAAACCCAATATTTCTTCCCTCGTTGGTCAACTGTACCCCAAAGCAGATAGAAGAATTGATTCTGCTTATACCATTTTTTATATGGGCATTAATGTGGGCGGTGCTTTTGGGCCATTAATTTGTGGATTGGTGGGCGATACCGGAAATCCTGCAGACTTTAAATGGGCTTTCTTAACTGCAGGTATCGGTATGTTAATAGGTGTTGCAGTGCAACTAATGTTTCATAAAAAATATGTGCTTAATCCGCAGGGCGTAACCCTTGGCATGACCCCGGCTAACTCTCCGGCAGCCTGGACCAAACCCATTCTAATCATTGTGGGCATGGCGCTTTTTTCTGCCTTAGCCATTGGATTGCTTTACATAGATGCAAGAGTGGTAAGCTACCTTACCTACTTGTTGATAGCCGCTACTTTATTTATTGCCTTCATTATATTTTCAGATAAAACTTTGAATAAAATAGAAAAGCAAAGAATCGGGGTAATTTTTATTACAGCCTTTTTTGTAATCTTTTTTTGGAGTGCATTTGAACAGGCCGGCGCTTCCCTCACGTTTTTTGCAGAGGAACAAACCCAGCGAGACCTTGGCTTCTTTACCGTTCCTGCCAGCTGGTTCCAATCGCTCAACTCTATATTTGTTGTTGCCTTCGCTCCCATTTTTGCATGGCTTTGGTTAAAATTGGGCAGAAGAGAACCTTCTTCTCCCACCAAAATGGCTATAGGGTTAATGTTGCTTGCCCTCGGCTATTTGTGGATTGCTTTCGGCGTTAAAGATGTAGGTGCCGGCATTAAAGTAAGTATGATATGGCTGATTGGTATGTATGCATTGCATACCTGGGGCGAATTATGCCTTTCACCCATAGGACTTTCATTGGTGAATAAACTTGCTCCTTTTAAATATGCATCACTTTTAATGGCTGTTTGGTTTTTGGCCAATGCTGCCGCCAATAAACTGGCTGGTGTATTAAGTGCGCTTTATCCCGATGGAAAATCTACTTTTTTTATGGGTTACGAAATGAAAGATAACTACGATTTCTTCATTTTATTCGTGGCAATGGCTGGTGTAGCATCACTCATTTTATTTTTGCTGAGTAAAAAATTACAAGGCATGATGCATACAGACAAAGAATAAACACACTCTTTAAATAGCATAGAAGGCGATCAATTGGTCGCCTTTTATTTATCTTACCAACTCAAAAATTTTCGAAGCATGAGTACTGCCAAACATCCCAAAGCACTCCCTTACCTTTTTTTTAGCGAAATGTGGGAACGTTTCGGTTATTACCTGATGATAGGTATTTTCTTATTATACCTTAAAAATGTGGAGCATGGTTTTGCCATGACGAACAGCGAAGCCTCCGATTTATATGGAACTTTTATAGCCCTGGTTTTTTTGACTCCTTTTATTGGAGGCCTCTTGGCCGACAGATATTTCGGGTATAAAAAATCTATCATCGCAGGCGGATTGATGATGGGTGCGGGCTATTGCCTTATGGCCATACACAGCCTGCCGATGCTTTATCTTTCTATGACACTGGTGATTTTAGGTAATGGTTTTTTTAAACCAAACATCAGTACCCTGCTCGGCAACCTGTACTCTACCCCCGATTTCGAAAATAGAAAAGATGAGGGTTACAATATTTTTTACATGGGCATCAATATCGGCGCTTTTATCTGCAACTTTTTCAGCGCTGCCATCATTATCATTTGGGGTTGGAAGTATGCTTTTGTTGCTGCCGGCATCGGCATGTTTCTCGGCGTAATCATTTTTATGTCTGGCACAAAACATTACAAGAGTGGAGACATACGCAAACCAATGACGAAAGAAGATATGCCTTTCGGCAAAATTGTGCTAACCATCCTGGTTCCATCTGTTGTTGCCGGTGTATTGGGCTGGCTCATACCTGGTAATATTTTTCAGAGTGATAGCAATGACGCATTCATTTTTGCCTGTATCCCGGTTATCTATTTTTACGCTTCACTTTACTTAAAAGCAAGCCCCGAAGAAAAGCGTCCCATTGGTGCACTGCTGGCCATTTTTGCAGCAGTGATTATGTTTTGGGCTGTGTTTAAACAAAATGGTACGGCCTTAACCATCTGGGCTGATACTTATACTGACAGGCAGGTAAGCGGCACGGCAGGCGATGTTTTTAGAGGCGTTAAGCTGGCAGAAGAAGTAAGTTATCAAAAGGATAGTGTTGTGTTGTACGATGCACAATTCAGGATACAAAAACAGGATGGCGAAGTAATGAAGGAATTTAATTACCCTTCGTATTTCAAGAATGTGGTACCGCAACAATTGCCTGCAGACGGGGAGAAAGCTACGCTTTGGAGTACGCCGCTGAGTCAATCCATTAACCCCGGCTGGGTAATTTTGCTAACGCCACTGGTAGTTGCCTTCTTTGCCTTTTTGCGCAAAAGAAATAAAGAACCCTCTACGGCTACCAAAATTGCATTTGGTTTGCTCATCACCGCATTGTCTGTGTTGGTAATGGTAGGCGCAGTGTATGTGAGCAACAACGGCGCAGAAAAAGCCAGCGTTTGGTGGCTGATGGGAAGCTATGGTGTAATAACCGTAGGTGAACTATTGCTTAGCCCCATGGGACTTTCATTGGTATCTAAACTAAGCCCGGTGCGTATTACAGCGCTCATGATGGGCGGCTGGTTCCTGGCTACTTCCATTGGCAACAAGCTTTCCGGCATCCTCGCCACCATGTGGGATGGCTACGAACACAAAGCCAATTTCTTTTGGGTAAATTTTGTATTGCTGCTCATAGCCACTTTCATCATTTTTGCCATGTTGAAATGGCTGAATAGGATTATGAAAGAGAAAGGAGTGAGGTAATTCAAAAAGCGGACTTATTATTGTAAGATTTTTCGCTAATTGAGCTCCACATTGAAATTCACTTTGGCGCCCAAAGCCTCAAATACTTTTAGAATAGTCTCAAACCGTGCATTTTTAACGCTGTTCTCAATCTTTGAAATTTGAGCTTTTTGAACACCAACAAGTTCTCCTAATTGCTGTTGTGTCAAATTGCGTTCTTTTCGGGGTTGTTTGATAGCTTGCCCCAACAAGTCTATGCCTAATTCATTTTCAAATGTGTCACACCTGGCAGTTCCACGTTTTCCAATGTGATTGTCAATTATTGAGAAAAAGTGCAGCCCCAAATACAGGCTGCACTTTTTTACTTTTGACTTTTGAATTTTGAATTTCTAAATAAACTTCAAATAATCATACTGCTTTCCGAGAATTTTTTTATCATCACTACCCAGCCATTTATTTAAAACAGTTGCATACACTTTTTGAAAGTCTACTTTGTGTTTCAGGTCGCCATCATTTAAATCAGCCAGGTTAGGCATATCATTTAAAACCCCTTTTTCCTTCAGCCCTCCACTGATGAAAAACATACTGTTGGCCGTGCCATGGTCGGTACCATTGCTGGCATTCTGCGATACCCTTCGTCCAAATTCTGAAAAGGTCATCATGAGCACATCATCAAAACGGTTGTTCTTTTTAAGGTCGGCAGTAAAGGCCTTGATGGCATCATTCAATTCTGTAAACAAGCGCTTTTGCTGTGCTTCCTGGTTTACATGCGTATCAAAACTTCCCAGGGAAACATAATAAACCTTTGTGTTGATGTCGCTCATGATTAAGGAAGAAATCGTTTTTAAATTCTTGCCCATTTCTGTAGCAGGATACACAGCATTTGTAGGATGCAATTTGCTCTGCTGAAATATATAGTCTGCACTGCTGAGGGTTTCACTCATGGTCTTGTACAAATAATCGACTGTTTCTTCGGTAGATTGATGAGCCGCATTAATGTCTTTGTAAAACTTTTCGTTGCTGCTGCTATACAACCTGCGGGGATCCGTAAATGCCAAACCATTCTTCTCATTTCCCTTTAAAGCAAGACTGAGTACATCATCAATTTCCAGGGCTTGCGTAGGCTTGTCGCATCCTTTGCATTGTGCATCCAGGTAACGGCCGAGCCAGCCTGTGTGTACGTAATCGTTGCTGGCACTGGCACTGTGCCAAATATCCATACTGCGAAAATGAGAACGATCCGGGTTGGGATATCCTACACTGTTGAGAATGGCCAGGCTACCATCATCGTACAATCCTTTAAAAGCTTCCAGCGCAGGATTTAAACCTACATCTGTGGTTAGGTTTAAGGCCTTGTCTTTTGTAATGGCCAACCTCGGGCGCTCCCGGTAGTAAATATCATTGCTGATGGGTACCACTGTGTTTAATCCATCATTGCCACCACTAAACTGGATAACCACTACCACTTTGCTGCCAGACGGCACCATATTCTTTTGCTCAAATGCTTTCAAAAATTTTGGAAGCATCATAGTGGCCGTGGCCAGGGAGCCTATCTGTAAAAATTCTTTGCGTTTAAATAACATGATTGTGCACCTCCTGTTTTCTCTTCATGAGAAATTTTGAATGATTAAATTTATTGCAGCACTCAGCAAAGCTGGTACTCGGGCGTGGTCATTAATTGAATGACGGTTGTCTTTATAAAACTTTCCCGGCTTTCAGAAGAAACATATTTGCTTAATAAGTTTACATCTACCCTTCCCGGAGATTGCAACACAGTGTCTGCAATTTTTTGGCCCAGTTGCTCTCTCTTAATTTTTTCAAATACTTTGGTTACCGGTTGCCAGTCAATGGCTGCACTAGCTCCTTTGCTGGTATACATTTTATTTTTGTTGATGCGCATTTGCTGCTCCATCATCTGCCCCATATTAACGTCATCGTCATTTTTTGCCTTTATGGTGAGGGACTCTTTGGCAGCCAGAACCTGCGGTATTTGCAGGCGCACCATCAGGGTACTGCTATCTATCCAACTGCGGCCACCCGGCCACCCGGCTACATTCGGCGGATAAAAAAGTATTTGCCCCAGCACTTTTTGAAACAATAGTTGCGCCTGGTCATTGTCTAGTTCCAGCGGAAGAAACCGGCGAATACCTGCTAATAATTCTATAGGCGATTTTATTTTGTTGCCTATATTTTGTGCTGTATAAAACCAGTCGCTGGTAAAAATATCTTCCAGTAATTTTTTTATGTCGTATTTACTGTCGTAAAACCGCTGGCTGAGCCATTGCACCTGCGCATCATTGATTTGTTCGTTTACAAAATATCTGTAAATTTTTTTGGTAATGAAGACGGCTGTTTGCGGCTGCTCCAATAAAATGTTCAGCACATCATCGCCGGTAAAGTTACCGGTGCGCCCCAGGAATGTTTTGCTGCCTGCATCATGAAACTGCTTGCGAAAAACAAACTCTCCCTGCAGGTTGTAACCCCAGCCCGTAAAAGCCCTTGCAGCTTCTTTGATGTCTTTTTCGGTATAACTGCCACGGCCCATGGTAAACAACTCCATTACCTCCCTGGCAAAGTTTTCGTTGGGACTTTTCTTTTTATTTTGCTGGTTATTTAGAAATTGCAACATCGAAGGAGATTTACTTACTTCCTTCAACAGTTCTCCAAAATTGCCCAGTGCCTTGGTACGTATCGTATGTAATAATTCCTGCTGAAAATAACTGTTGATCACACGGCAAGCGAAATGCCCATGCCAGAAAAGACTCATCTTATTGAGCAATTGTGCTTCACTGTTTATCATTTCGTCCAGCCAAATAAGGTTGAGGCTTTTAAGCTGCTCCCTGGACTCTTGCCTTCTTTTTCTACCCGCTTCTGCTTTAGAAATTTCTGTCTGCATCACCACATCCTGCACGCCTTTGTACAATCCATCTACTAAACTATCTGCTACTTCAATTTTTTGCGGCGGCTTTGCGGAGGTCTTCAAAAGTAGTTGCCATAATTTTTTGTTGGAAATATCATCCAGGGAGGCGGCATTTTCCGCCATAGGACCAAATGCTGCCCGCCATAATAGGTGTTGATTTTTTAAACGATTGGAAATGATCATACAATAAATTTAAGAAAGACAGGTTTAAGACTACAGGTGGGTAAAAACGTTTAACTTTTTGAATAAGAATTTTTATTGAGTGGGCGCATCCAGCCCTGCAAATGTTTTGTATATTGAACGATAAATACTTTTTATGATTGCTCCTGCACTTAAATATTTGTTCCCCTTAAGCATGTATCTTTTGGCGATGGCTGCTTTCAGTTTTACGGGATGGATTACCTGGGCGCCACTTATATATGCCTGGGTTTTGCTACCGCTGCTCGAACTATTTTTAAACCCGAACGAAAGAAATCTGAGTACGGCAGAGGAAGAACTTGCCAGGGCGAATAAATGGTACGATTACATGCTTTATATTATCGTGCCGCTGCAATATGCTGCGCTGGTTTACTTTTTGTTTTCCATGCAACAAACCGGCCTTGCCTGGTGGGAAATTGCCGGTCGCATTTACACCATGGGATTGCTTTGTGGTACGTTTGGCATCAATGTAGCACACGAATTGGGCCACCGGGTAAACAAAGCAGAACAAACAATGGCAAAGATGCTACTAGGCACTTCTTTATATATTCATTTTTTTATAGAACACAACAAAGGGCATCACAAACATGTGGCCACACCGCAGGATCCCAGCAGCGCCCGGTACAATGAATCTGTGTACCAGTTTTATTTTCGCACCATCGTATATTCCTACTTAAGTGCCTGGAGGATTGCCAACGAGGATACTCATAAAAAATACGGCAAGGCTCTTCATTTAAACAACGAAATGATACAGGCACATTTTCTTCAATTGGTATTGGTGGCAGTTACCTGGTTTTTCTTTGGTAGCCTCATCACCGCTTATTTTTTGGCTGCGGCTCTTATTGGCATTCTCTTGCTGGAAACCGTAAACTACATAGAACATTATGGCTTGCAACGCAAGGAAACTACTGCTGGCAAATTTGAAAGAACCTTACCGCATCATAGCTGGAACAGCAATCATGTAATGGGTCGCATGATGTTGTTTGAGTTGAGCCGCCACAGCGATCATCACTACCTTGCCAGCCGCAAGTACCAGGTACTACAGCATCACGACGATGCACCCCAGTTACCCACAGGCTACCCCGGAAGTATGATCTTATCGTTGTTTCCGCCCCTATGGTTTATGGTTATGAATAAAAAAATCAAAAAAATGAATGTGCCCCGGGCATAGCTTATCGTATCTCACATGTCCTCTATTTAAAATGGAGAAACGCTCGTTTTTTCTAAGTCGGGTGAAAAAAATTCCATGTCTTTGGTAAATGACTACTTCAGCAAAAAGCTAGATAAAAATTCAAAAGCGATCGTGCATAAAAAACAAGCCTTAAATTGTAAGCCTTAAATGTTTGTATGAAACCTATTTTATTTGTTTGCTTTCAGCTTGTGATGAGTACCCTCGCTTTTTGCCAGGAAACCCAAATTTCCCTGATCCCACAACCGGTATCGCTGGTAGAAGGTTCCGGAAAATTTGAACTGCCCTCCACCATAAGTATTGGTGCCACAGCCAACACATACCTGAAAAAAATTCAGCAGGTGCTGGGCACACAACTTGCTGCAGCTACCGGCAAGGCAGTGCAGTATACAACTTTAGAGAATGCAGATGCTTCCCATACCATTTCGTTAATGCTTGTAAAAGATGCGGGCATACCAAAGGAAGGCTACCGTTTACGGGTGAGTGCTTTGGGCATTTCGCTGCAGGCAACCGAACCGGCCGGCATTTTTTATGGGGTACAAACCTTACTGCAATTGCTACCAAAGGAAATAGAAAGTAAGCAGCAGGTTAACCATATCAACTGGAGTATTCCCTTTGTAACCATTGAAGATCATCCTCGTTTTGGTTGGAGGGGTGTGATGCTGGATGTAGTGCGTCATTGGTTTACCAAAGAACAAGTAAAAGATTTTATTGACGATATGATGCAGTTTAAATTTAATATGCTACACCTGCATTTGAGTGACGACCAGGGTTGGCGTATAGAAATTAAGAGCTTGCCAAAACTAACGGAAGTAGGTGCCTGGCGTGCTAACCGTACCGGTCGCTGGGGAGATTTTACCAAGCCAACCCCTAACGAACCAAAAACTTACGGCGGTTTCTACACACAGGAAGATATGAAGGAGTTGATAAAGTATGCGCAGGATCGTTTTGTAACCATCGTCCCGGAAATTGATGTGCCGGGACATAGTTTGGCTGCGGTGGCAGCTTACCCCGAATTGAGCTGCACTACTGATAGCACTTACCAGGTAAATGCCGGCGAGCGTTTTATGATATGGCCAGGCAACGGAACATTTTATGGCATATTAGATAATACGCTTTGCCCTGCAAATGAAAAAGTCTATGAATTTTTGGATAAAGTATTTACAGAGATCGCCGCCATCTTTCCATACGAATACATTCACATGGGCGGCGATGAATGTTACAAAGGTTTTTGGCAAAAAAGTGTGGCCGTAAAAAACCTGATGAAAAGAGAGGGTTTAAAGGATATGCATGAGGTACAAAGTTATTTTGTAAAAAGAGTGCAAAAAATAATCAATTCCAAAGGAAAAAAGATGATGGGCTGGGATGAAATTATGGAAGGTGGATTGGCAAGCGGTGCCAGCATAATGAGCTGGCAGGGTATGAAGGGTGGCATAGCAGCAGCCAAAGCAAAACACCATGTGGTAATGAGCCCCAATGATTTTGCTTACGTAGATCTTTACCAGGGCGACCCTATTGCCGAACCTCCCACTTACTCAAAAGTTTTATTGAATAAAGCCTACCAGTTTGATCCTTTACCACCAGGAGTAGACTCGCAGTACATATTAGGTGGACAATGTAATTTATGGAGCGAAAGATTGCACACAGTTAGGCACATGGAATATATGTTGTGGCCACGAGCCTTGGCCACTGCAGAATCTGTGTGGTCTCCGGCAGCAAAAAAGAACTGGCCCAGTTTTATAAAAAGAGTAGAGCATCAAATGGAAAGATTTGATGTAGCGGAAACCAATTATTCCCGCAGCATGTATGACCCCATTTTTACGGCAAAAAAAGATTCTAAGGGAGTATTGCTCATTGAATTATCAACGCAGATAGAAGGATTGAATATTCATTATAGTTTTGACGAATTTCCACCAGATCGTTTTTACCCGGTTTATGAATCTGCTTTATCGGTACCAAAAGATGCCGCTAACTTAAAAGTGGTAACCTACCGGGGTATAGAACAGGTGGGCAAACAAATAAGCATGCCAGTGACGGAGTTGAAAAAGAGAGCCAAGATCAAATAAAGATTTTCTCAAGGTTTTAATTCTATTGTCCGCTTTGTCTTCCCGCAGATTTCCGCAGATTAAAGACCCGCAGATTCCCGTAGAACAACTCTGCGAAAACCAGCGAAAATCTGCGGGAAAATCCTTCTTTTTCAATTGAAATTATTTCTCAATTTTAGTTGCACCAAAATACACATGCAAGGCTTTTGGCAAATGAATGCCATCTTCCTGCTGATTATTTTCTAACAAGGCTGCCACAATGCGTGGCAAGGCCAGGGAAGAACCATTGAGAGAATGCAGCAACTGCGTTTTACCCTCCCCGTCTTTGTAGCGGATCTTCATCCGGTTGGTTTGAAAATTTTCAAAGTTGCTTACAGAGCTTACTTCCAACCATTTTTGCTGGGCGGCACTGTACACTTCAAAATCATAGGTGAGTGAAGAAGTAAAGCTCATATCGCCGCCGCATAAACGCAGTATGCGGTAAGGCAGTTCTAAAAACTGCAGGAGGCGCTCAATATGGTTCACCATTTCTTCCAGAATTTCATAACTCTTTGCCGGGTGCACCAGTTGCACGATTTCTACTTTGTCAAATTGGTGCAGGCGATTAAGACCTCTTACATCGGCACCAAAACTGCCGGCTTCCCGCCTAAAGCAAGGTGTGTAGGCCGTCATCTTTATAGGCAACTCGTTTTCTTTTACGATCTCGTTGGCGTAAATATTGGTTACAGGTACCTCTGCTGTAGGTATCAGGTAGAAGCCATCTGCAGCAATATGATACATTTGGCCTTCCTTATCGGGCAACTGCCCGGTACCGTAAGCGGTGGCTTCATTTACCATGAGTGGCGGCGAATATTCTGTGTAGCCGGCACTCGTGTTGTAGTCTAAAAAATATTGTATAAGTGCACGCTGCAATTTGGCACCCTTCCCTTTGTAAACCGGGAAGCCGCTGCCCGTAAGCCTTGCGCCAGTTTCAAAATCAATGAGGTCGTAGTCTTTTATCAATTCCCAATGTGGCTTGGCACCCGCCATCAAGGTTGGAATAGTGCCGCCTTCATTTACCACTTCATTGTCCTGCGGAGTTTTCCCCTTAGGCACAGTTTCATGTGGCAGGTTGGGCAACAATAAAATTTTGGAATTAAAATCTTCCTCCAGTTTATCCAGCGCTGTTTTGTGATTGCCTAGTTCCTCCTTCCATTGGGCAACTTCTGCACGCCGGGCTTCCGCCAAATCCTTCTCCCCCTTCCCCATGTGCATTCCTATTTCTTTAGAGGCAATATTCATTTGCGCCTGCAGGTTTTCAGTAATTGTTTTTTGCTTGCGCAATGCTTCGTCCATTTGCACCAATTCGTCTACCAGTTCCGGGTTGGCAAAATTTTTCACTGCCAACTTATCTTTTACCAGGGCTGTGTGTTGCTTTATATAATTTATCTGTAACATTTATGTAGGGGTATTAATATTTTGTGTGACTGCCGCAAAGATAAGGCTGGAAGTATAATAACCCTGTGGGAGGTTGCAAACCCTATTCAAATAAACCGCCGACAGGGCTATATGCCGCTGCCGGCGTTGGTAAGCGCTGCTTTCATACATTTGCACCATGTTACACGCCGAAGAAGATTTACAGGTGCGCTGGCTCAAATTGCGTATTAAACTAAAAGAAAAATTTAGCATAAAGCCCGACATGAATGGTGTACTGCTGCTTATAGGGGTGCAGGAACTTGGGCAGGGGCCGCAGGA
>JBBSJJ010000076.1:0-19424 GCA_038257335.1 Chitinophagales bacterium
ACAAAAATCTTTGATGCCTTTAAACGGCTGCATGGCCGAAGCGAATATTCAGGAACAGGTATTGGCTTATCTATCGTAAAAAAAATTGTAACCAACCACCATGGGTTTATTGTAGCCGAAGGCAAGCCGGGCATTGGTTCAACATTTACCATTTACATACCAACCACTTAACAGAAAATCTATTGGTTATGATGTAGATGGCAAGTTCCTTTGTTTCTGGCGCAACTGTTTCCTTAAAAAGCCAGCTTCCCCACCATCAGCCGGCGCATCAAATGTGCAGCGGTAGCAATTATGCCCACATACGATGCGGTAGCATTCGTGAAGTGACAGATGCCTCTTTTACAAAGGGAACCAAGGGAGAAATCATGCCAGGCAGAATATGGTCAGATGCATGCATTAACCCGGTTATACTGTCCCCATGGCTACCCAGCTTGTTATGACAATCCTATTGAATGTTTTTAAAACAACGGCTACTTTAAATACTTATCAAACCACTGGTTGTATCTTTCTAACCTGTCTTTTTGAAAAGACGGCAAGCTGATGCCATGAAACTGTCCCGGGTACACAACCAACTCTGTTGGGGTGCCAATGGAACGAAGTGCCTGGTACATTTGTTCGCTGCCAATTGCCGGTACATTAAAATCTTTTTCACCGGTCATAAACAGGGTCGGTGTTTTTATTTTATCTGCATGTAGAAATGCATAAGACAGTTTTAAATATTTCTCATAATTCTTGTCCTTCCAGGGTTGACCAATCTCATTGTCTAATTGAAGAATATATTGGTCAACGCCATAAAGAGACAACTGTAAAGCACTACCAGCGCCACTTACCGCAGCTTTAAAACGGGCATCTTTTGCAATGGTATAATTGGTGAGAATACCACCGTAGCTCCATCCGCCAATACCCATTTTATTAGGATCAGCAATTCCCTTGCTGATTAAATAATCTGCAGCTCCCTGTATGTCCAACACCTCTTTGTTTCCCCAATCGGCATAAATAGATTTGCTGTATGCCAACCCACGCCCATTGCTTCCCCGGTAGTTTACGGCCACCACCGCATAACCATTGGCTGCAAGCATTTGCCTGGTAAGGTCAAAGCCATAGTCATCCTGGCTAACCGGCCCGCCGTGAATAAAAAATATAACCGGTCTTTTTGATTTACCCGAATCTGCAGGAAGAAACAAAAGGCTCGAGACCGAAGCACCATCTTTGCTTTTTGAGGTGAATTTTTCAACGGATGCAAATGAAAATTTATTTACAAAATCGTCTTGCACATAAGTAAGCCGGCGAAGCTCATTATTTTCCAGGGCATACAACTCGGAAGGTAAATGAGGCGAAGACATTGAAGTGATCCAACTTCCATTGGGGTGTAGCTCCAATGAACCAAAGCTACGGTTACCCCCAATGATTTTTGTAAACTTTCCGTTAGTCAAATTATAAGAGGCAATGTATCGTTCGCCATCATCTGTTACCAATACAGTTATTTCATTTCCGGCCTTGTTCCAGCGAGGTGTAGATACCGGGCGATCTAACAACCTGCTTACTAAATTGGGTTCTCCTCCACTCACTGACACCACACAAAGAACCGCCTGATCGTACATGATAAAATTAGCATCGGATGTACTTCGCAAGTAAGCAATACTTTTTCCGTCGGGGCTCCATTGGGGAGAACCGTCACTACCCTTCCAACTGGTAAGCGGCCTTGCTGTTGCCCCTGCTTTGGAATCAATCAAAAATATGTCTGAGTTGCTGTTTTTATCCGGATCTTCTGTTTGGTTACTTTCAAATGCTATAGAGGTTCCGTCCGGGCTCCACACAGCTCCACCCTCATTATGAATTCCTTTGGTTAACGTATCCAGCTTTTTTGATGCCACATCAAAAAGATAAAAATGTGATTTACGTTTATCGTATTGATAACCGCTTACATCCTGTTTAATTTTGTATCGATTCAGCACATAGGGTTTCATGGCTTTTTTACCCGCAGTATCTTCATAATCTTTGATGCTAAGCAAAAGCCTTTTCGAATCAGGGCTCCAGGCATAATTATTTAAATCTCCTTTTACATCAGTCAGCTTAATGGCTTCGCCACCCAACCTGTTCATCAAATAAACCTGGCTACTGCCCCCACCACGAGTGGCAATAAATGAAATGTATTTTCCGTCAGGGCTCCATTCAGGACTTCCCTCCGATTCGGGCCCATTGGTTAATTGAACTTTATCAGTGCCATCCCAATTCATCATCCATAGATCTGTATTCCGTTTATCTTTGGCGGTATCAACATTGCTTTGGGTGTAAATCACCCACTTGCCATCTGGCGAAATCTGAGCATCGCCGGTACTCTTCATTTTATAAATGTCAGCCGGGCTTAATTTCTTTTTTACTTCTTGTGCAGCAGCCCCGGAAATTATAAGCAATGAAAAAACAAATGCGGGTAATAAAAAATTCAGTCTCATATATTAAGTTAAGCATCAAATATAATCAAATAGATAAGCAAAAGATATTACTGCATCACCTGGGTTGGGGCAGCCATGCAGCGTTTTTCTTTTATCGGCAAAACTGTCCAAATTCGAAGCAGCAAGAAAATTCTTACTCATGGTTTTGTTCCTGCCATGGCCCCGGCTTCCCGCACCAGGCGGAACGGGTTGACTAACCATTATGTGGACGTTGTAAATTGATGCTCTGCTTTTATCCCCTGGCGCATCTTAAATATGCAAACATTCAATAATGATGTAGATAATGGTATTTTAAAATCCTGCTCAAAGTGACGAATGCCCCAAAGTATAATTGAATAGATCGTGGCTTTATGCTGGGTGGCTCGTTTAAACCGGTGCCACCGGAATTTGGTGCCGACCAAGGCAAGGTAAGATACCTCATCACACTTTTGGCCCGGCGGCATATCAGAATTAGGATTGAGAGGCATCACTGTGCCATTGGGAAGCTAGTTATCAGCTTACCAACAGAGGGCAAACTAATATCAAGTGTTGTAAATGATTACCGCACAGCATGCTATTCACAAACTTTTCGCCTCATTTCTGCTAGTAAAATAAGCATTTACAAATCCTTTTTCTTTGTAACGTCTCCCATCGGGGCTTTGCGTCAATAATATAAAATTCTTAAAAAGTTTTGTTTAACGCAACGTCCTGCAGAGCCGGGACAACGCTGCGAAACAGATGCAGGTTCCACAAAAAAATGCCTGACAAAAGTTCTATATGAATAAAGACAACAAAGATCTGTTCATTACATATATCGAATGATAAAGTATGTAATTATTACAATAATGTAGTAGCAGTTCCGTTTAACTGTCCAGGCAATTTTCTGCGTTAAAGTCTAACATGAGAACTGTAACACAGGATGATCTTCTCCAATATTTATGTAGAAAATGTACTCTTGAAAAATTTAAGTTATAACAACAACTTTGTTCGCGGCAGTGTCTCCCATGGGGCACGATGCGTCAAATAAAATAGCAAAGGGTTGAATAAAGAAAACAACATAACAGGCTCCTCTTTCTTTGCGTTCTTCAATATATATTCATTGGTTTACATATATTCATTGGTTTACGCAACGTCCTGCAAAGGCAGAGACGTAGCTGCGAAGTCATTGTTCCCAGGGATTTTCTATGTTTTAAACTAAAAATAATTAAAAATGCTATTTACTTTTTCTAAAAATAAGAGAACATTCCTTTTGTTTTTTTTAATGAATATTTGTTTTTGTTCGTTCTCTCAAACACCTACCATTACTTCCTTTACACCCCTTAGTGCTAAACCTGGCGATGCGGTAACTATAACAGGTACTGGCTTTAATACAACAACAGCCAATAATATTGTATTTTTTGGTGCAACTATGGCAACGGTTACAGTTTCAACTGCTACAAGTATTACAGCTACAGTACCAACAGGTGCCACTTATGCACCCGTTACTGTATTAAACACAGGCACTGTTTTAACGGCATATAGTTTGGCCAATTTTAATCCCATTTATGCGCCGGTAAAAACAAGTATAACCGCTACAGATTTTGATCCAAAACAAGATTATACAACATTAACTAACACAGTTTCAGTAGCTATAGGGGATTTGGATGGAGATGGCAAGCCGGATCTAGTGGTGGCTAATTATACCTCATCCAGCATTTCAGTATTTCGCAATACAAGTACAAGTGGTAGTATAGGAGCAGGTTCATATGCAGCTAAGGTAGATTTTACAACAAGGACTAACCCATTTTCAATAGCTATAGGGGATTTGGATGGAGATGGCAAGCCCGATTTGGCGGTGGCTAATAATGGCTCAGCCCGTGTTTCAGTATTTCGCAATACTAGCAGCATTGGTACTATTGACGGAAGTAGTTTTGCAGCAAAAGTAGATTTTACAACAGGAAATAACCCATATTCAGTAGCCATAGGCGATTTGGATGGAGATGGTAAACCCGAATTGGCTGTAACCAATACTCAATCAACCAGCGTTTCTGTATTCCGCAATACCAGCAGCAGTGGTACTATAGACTTAAGTAGTTTTGCAGCAAAAGTAGATTTTGTAACAGGTGTATTACCACGTTCAGTAACCATAGGAGATTTGGATGGAGATGGCAAACCAGATTTGGCGGTGGCTAATAGTTCATCCACCACCGTTTCAGTATTTCGCAATACGAGCACTAGTGGCAGTATAGTAGCAGGTTCATTTGCAGCTAAAGTAGATTTTATAACAGGAGCGTTTCCTACTTCAATAGCCATAGGCGATTTGGACGGAGATGGTAAACCAGATTTGGCAATTACCAATCAAAACTCAGTCAGCGTTTCTGTGTTTCACAATACCAGCAGCATTGGTACTATAACCGGAAGTAGTTTTGCACCAAAAGTAGATTTTACGACACAAAATATGCCCCGTTCAGTATCCATTGGGGATTTGGATGGAGATGGCAAGCCCGATTTAGCGGTAGCAAATTATGGCTCAAACAGCGTATCTGTGTTTCGCAATACAAGTACAAGTGGCAGTATAGTAGCAGGTTCATTTGAAGCTAAAGTAGACTATACAACATTAACTCAGCCAAACTCAGTAGCTATAGGCGATTTGGATAGAGATAGCAAGCCCGATTTAGCGGTGGCATATCTTGGCTCAGCCAGCGTTTCTGTATTACGCAATGCTGATATGGGTGTTTTACCACTCAGTTTTATAAAAATAGATGCTATTAAAGAAGTAAACCGGGTTGGTATAAGATGGGAAGTAGGAGATCCTGCCGATGGAAAAAAATATATAGTAACGAGGTCTTCGGATGGAATTAGTTTTAAGGATATCGGGTTTGTAGCGGGATCTAACTTACCATCGTATCACTTAGTTGATACAAACCCGCTGGACGGCATTAATCTTTATCGGATAAAGGCAGTTGCCCAATCCGGTCAATTTATTTATAGTGATATTGTAAAAGCTTTGTTTGGAAGTGCTGAAACAGAAATTACCATTTATCCAAACCCTGTTACATCGAATAGGTTCACGGTTAGTTTTGAAAATCAATCTACCGGTTTATACGATGTATCAATTTATGATATGCGGGGGCTAAACATTTACAGTGCAAAATTCAATCACAGCGGATCATTCAGTAAAATTGAAATAGTACTGCCAAGGTCAGTTGCAAAAGGTACTTACCAGCTACGGATCGTAGGAACTGATAAGATCTCAAAAGTTAGCACATTGATGATTGCAGATTCTAAATAACTCACTTAAAGATCAACGATAGTTATGCTGTGACTGGGTAAAATAAACTAATAATTGTTTTATTCAGTTGCAGTATTTTTTCGCCATGGAAATCTATGGCAGTTAGTGTGTGTTGACCACGGCAAAAGAGGCCATGGCGGGTTAGTGCCGACCATGGCAAGAAAAAGAGAGTTGGTGAGTTACTGTTGAGCCGACTTGTTTAGTTTGGTTTATTTTGTTTTTTTTTGGCTGGCCGTAACTTTGTATAATATTTGTTTTTGATGATTTCCCGAAGCCTATAGGTTAAATTATCAACGGGTACTTGTATTTTATTGTGCTGACTTGCTGCTGCCCTTGTTGGGCTTGTGCGATGGATTAGGGCTGCAGCTGATGTGCCAATCGAAGCACAATGATTGTTGCTGAAAGGCTACCGACTGAATGAACGAAGTGTAGTGTAGTTTATGGAACGCAACGATGTGAAATGAAGAAGGTGGCCTGAAAGCAATTACGGAAATTGCATTAGGGATTGTAGTGGAAATCCTTTTGCTTTTTGCAAAAGATTGTAGCGGAAAGCCCGACCCGTAGGGGAATGCCCTAATAATTTATTTTCTGTGCTTCCCATCTTAACGTAATACCAAATAATAACTGCAAGGGATGCTCCTGCTGCTTCGGCAATAATACAAATCCATAAATGCTCCATTTAGATTGATATTATCGTCTTGGCTATTGACCGTAGGGCTTTCCAGCATTTAAAATAAATATTCAATTCTCGAACTTTATTGTTATCCATCTTACTTGTTCCATAAATAATTAATTACCGATACTCTAGCCCCTATTAAAATATACTCGTGACCCATTACTTAAGCTTATCAGCTTATTTGGCGACAGTGCAGGCCTATTCACCCACCAAATTCCTTAGCTCATCAGATTTTCTCCAGCACTTATTGTTTTGTAATTGAATAAGCAAAATGCTTGAGATAGTTTTGGGGAATTAAACATTTTCACAAATCACAAAATAAAATAAAATGAAAAGAGAATTAATTTTTTTAAGGGCATTTGCAGTCGCCACTGTAATCGGAATAGTTGCTATTACCAGTTTAGCATTCAGGGGAACAGGCAATCAAAGATTTAGCGAAATTGATGTAGAAAGAATCAATATTGTAGAAAAAGACGGCACAGTAAAAATGATTATTACCAATGTAGAACGCTTTCCGAGTGGAACTGATAAGGTAAATAATAAAGCAACTAATGAAACTCGTAAGAAACGTTCGGGAATGCTATTTTACAATGATGATGGTATAGAATGTGGTGGATTTATTTATGATGGACAAAAATCTAAAAACGGGCACAGTTCGGGTTTGTCATTGACTTACGACCAGTATGATGGCGACCAGGTGATGCAGTTACTTACCCAAGACTCCAAAGAGGGAGACCAAAGATTTGTAAGCAGCGGACTGATGTTCAACGACCGACCTTCCAAAGAGTCTCAAATTAGAACTGCAGAGATCATGAAAGAGCTTGATAAGCTTGGTAAAACAGACCCAAAAGCTGCAGAGGAAAAATATAAAATGTATGAAGCGCAAGGACTGGTAGGTGGTGGTCCCCGTGTAATGCTTGGCAAATCCAGAAGTGAAAATAATGGCCTTTTTCTTTTTGATAACAAAGGAATGCCAAGGGCGATGTTTTATGTGGATAAAGAAAATAATGCCAAACTCGACTTCTTTGATGAAAAAGGCAATATCCTTGCTTCGTTCCCTGAAAAGAAAAAATAGCTATCTTGATGAAAATAGTCCTGTAAAAATTATAGGACTATTTTTATATAATCTTCCAATAGATGTAGCATGAGAAGACTCTTTAATAAAATACACAGGAACAGCTTGTTTTTATTGTTTATTGTGCTATTTGCATATGTACAGTCTATTGATGCCCGAATTAGAGAAAGAACAGAATTGAATGCCTACACCTTCACACCCGATGCTGCTATAGGCACACTCATTGCAGTTTGTATTTTGTTTTTAGTTCTAACTTTTTTTATTAGACGCTGGCAGCAATCAACTATTTTTAGTACAAAAGAATTATTCAAGATATTCAGTTCTTCTCTTGTTTCCTACCTGGTATTAATGCAAACATTGAGTTTGGCGATTGCCATTATTTCTGGTAATGTAGCAAGGAATTTCAAGCCGGAAAGTGTTATCCTTAGTTCGTTTACTTTTCTATTAGACGGATTTATTTATGGAAGTTTTTTTCTTGCTTATAATTATTACAACCAGAACAAAAGGAACCAGGAACAATTAGCAACGTATAATAAAGCACTTTCTGAAAGCAGAATCAACCAACTTAAAACGCAGCTTAACCCTCATTTTCTCTTTAACAATCTAAATGTTTTAGATCAATTGATTGAGGAGGACAAACACATCGCATCCGAATTCCTGAATGAATTTGCGGACCTATACCGATTTGTATTGCAAACCACCGATAAAAAACTGATACCAATAAGCGAAGAGTTGGCTTTTGCAGATCGATATTTTAAACTTATAAAACATAAATATGGAAGTGCATATCAACTCAAAATTGAAAGCCTGAATAATAATGGTTTTATTGTGCCCCTTACTTTACAATTACTTATTGAGAATGCAGTTCAGCATAATTTGGGAAATGAAAATAATCCTGTATTTATAAAAATACTGACCGATAAAAATCTTAGTATTACAAACAACTTAATTACTAAAAGAAAATTAAAATCTTCATCAGGAAGAGCATTGAACAACCTGAAAGAACAATACAAATTACTAGTGGATATCCCAATAGAAATAAAAAAATCAGACAATACATTTTCTGTAATCATTCCAATAATATACACATCAGAATGCCAATGATAAAAATCGCAATTATAGAGGACGAAATACCAGCAAGAAAGAAACTGAAAAGATTTCTCGAAGAACTGGAGGAAAGACCTCAAGTGGTAGCAGAAATTAACACAGTAAAAATGGCTGTCGAATTTCTTAAAACCACCAACGTAGACTTGATATTTTCAGACATTGAATTGCTGGATGGTAATGCTTTTGACATCTATAATCAGGTTTCTGTTTCCTGCCCCATAATTTTCACAACAGCCTATGACCAGTTTTGGATGAAGGCTTTTGAAAGCAACGGCATAGCATATCTTCTAAAACCATTTTCAAAAGAACGCTTTCAGAAAGCCTGGGGAAAATTTCTGCTCTTTAAAAAATCTCCTGCTTCAGAAAATCAGCAATTGACCAATCTAACAAAACTCATAGAAAAAAACTTCCCACAGAAAACTTGTAAGACAAGGTTTACAATACATACCCACCAAAAGATTTATTTTTTGACCATTGAAAATGTTGCCTTTTTTGAAGCAAAAGAAAGCGTTGTTTGCGCATTTGATAAAACCGGCAAGAAACATTTATTGAGCGAATCAACTTTAAAAGAAATAGAAGAAGAGATTAACCCTTCTCATTTTTTCAGGATTAACCGCAGTGAATTAGTTAGCAAACAACACATAGAAAAAATAGAACGCTACACCAAAAACACATTAGCAGTCAAAATGACAGGCAATACTAAATATCTTAAAACCAGTCAAAGCAGCACATCAGCCTTTCGTGCATGGATAGACAAATGAGAAAGATTGCGCAATGCTTAGAGAGCCAGGCAGCACAAGAAAGATGAACTCCCCCACTGGCGCAAGTGTTCTGCCCAGTTCACTTGTGGCAAAATAGTACAGACGGTTTTCAACCGCAGCCAGTACCACCTAAGAATTTAAGCAAGAACTAATTAAATTGCTCTGTTGTGTGTCACTGCTCTATAATTTTTATCTCCTCTTCTGTCAACTCATACAGCTGGTAAACCAACTGGTCTATTTCGTTATCAAATTTAGTGGTTTTCTCGTTTCTGCTTTTTGCTATAAAAATATCCTCAACCAAATTTATAAAAGGCGTTTGCCTTTCTGCTTCAATTTTAGGAATTGGGAGTTGCCTTATATCTCCCAAAGTGATTTGTGTAAAATCATCCTTCTTTGCCGATCCTGAGTTTTTTGTTTTATAATACGAAATCAGTGTCGAATTGAGCAAGGCCAAAACATACTTGTAGTCCAAAGTATCATCATTCAATTTAATAATATAAATATCTTTTTTTGCAAACAAATTCTTCGCCAGTGTAAGTGGCCATCATTCTGAATTGTCGGCTAATTATCCTTCTAACTAAAATTCTTTCACCAGTAAAAAAGCTATAACTCTGTGGCTTCTCTGCCATGGCCTCGGCTTTGACGAGCCATTATGTGGAAACTACAAACTGATTGTGTTTTTAATCGATGGACTCAGCGGCGTGGCTCGTCGAAGCCGAGGCCACGGCAAAAAAATACCACCAGCCCTTTAAATTGGCTGCAATGGCCTCGGCTTTGACGAGCCATTATATGAAAACTACAAACTGATTGTGTTTTTAATCGATAGACTCAGCGGCGTGGCAAAGAGGCCACGGCGAGTTAGTGCCGACCACGGCAAAGTTTTATATATGGTATGTTGGGGATTGAAACTTTGGGCAAAACTGTGCCTAAGGTTAACCGAATAGTTTTTTGTTTCTTTGTCAAATAATATACTCTAATCAATACCAATGACCTCTGTGCCAAAATCTGCATGCCTTCCTACTGTATGGTTTACCAAATGCCTAATCATGATGTTGTTCGTATTGGTACATACCAAAGTAAGTGCACAAGAATGTGTTCCTATTTTCAAAAAAACTTTTGGAGGCAATGGGAATGATGAAGCCAGCGATATATTATACTGCGGTGATGGGGGCTCGGTAATTGTGGGGCAAACAACTTCTAATACTTCGGGAGATTATGATGCACTTGTAATGAAGCTGAATGCTGCGGGTACAATTGAGTGGAGCCGTCAAACCGGGGGAACATCCGACGATTATTTTACCCGCATTAAGCCCCTGGCTTCAGGAGGGTATATTCTAATAGGTAATACCAAATCTTATGGGAATGCCAATGGCGAGGTAATGCTGGTAAAATTAGATGCGGCCGGTATGTTGTTGTGGGCACGTCATTACGGCAATACAGGCGTAAAGACTACCGGTAAAGAAATAATTGAGTTACAAGACGGGAGCTATGTTTTTGTAGCAAATGAAAATGACAGTACAGATCAAAGCAATGGAATAATTGCTAAAATTGATGCGGCAGGCAATATGCTTTGGACAAAAAGTTTCGATAACGGTAACAATGACGGGTTAGCTTACGTGATGGAAGATGGCCCAAATCTTTATGTAACAGGCCATGCCGGATTGGCTACCAAAGATGGTATTGTAATGCAATTGCGTAAAACAGATGGTAATGTTGTTTCTGTAAAAAAGTTTCATAATGACTTTAATAATGATGAGAACGTACTGAATATTTATAAAATTCCCAACGGTGTTGCTTTTGGGGTTCACTCTGTAACTCCTTCTAATAACTCTTACTCCCGCCTTGCCTTATTTAAAATGCGAAACGATGGGTCTGTTTATTACATCAGGGAAACAAATGTAACTACAGGGGCAGGGGTAAAAATTAAATCAGTAAAGCTAATAACAAGTGTAGACAGTGGATTTGTATATATCATACAGGATACAACTCCCCTGGGCAACTCCAAAGTAGTTTTTATCGGGCCCACGGCAAATTCGGAATGGGGGCAGGACCTGTATTCTTCCTGGGGACAGGCAGGTCTGTTCCAGGGTTTAGATAGAAATGGCACCAATGGCTACCTATACTCCGGCTTTACCAGGGTTTGGGAGAATACAGCATTTAAGAATAAAATTGTAGTGTACAAAACGGATAGAAATGGTTCTGTAAAACCTTGTACCCAAGGTTGGTTAGGAGCTTTTGTAGATACAGTTCATTATACTATTCAGGATTTTACGTGGAGCAATATAACGTCTGCGAATTTATCTGTTAACAATCCTATCAGTCTTACACTTTCCAATACAAATTTTACAACTACAGTAAATTGCAACCAGGTCTCTTGCACGGGAGCTGCCGCCATTTCTGCTACCTGTAGTTCTTCCTTTCTCAGTACCTATAAATCAACCCGGTCTTATCAGGTAAAGGATGTAGCTGGAACCGCCGACGGAGGTTCGGTAATGGTGGGTATGCAACATAGTTTTTTGTCTGCAGAAGGCTTTGTAACCCGGTTAAAACCAAATGGAGATGTACTCTGGAGCAAAACATATAATACTCATGCGCACACTGCTTTTTTTAAAAAAGTATTAAATACCCCGGATAATAATTTGTTGATATTAGGAGTGGATGAATATGAATTAAATCACAGTGTCTCAGATAGTACATTTTTAATGAAAATTGATGCCAACACAGGAGCCATTATCTGGGCCCGCTATTTTTTGGGTGAAGGTTATGATATATGCCCCAGCGGAGATGGAGGTTATGTAATTAGTGTAACCAGGAATTGGGGCTTCCCTCCACTTTACAGTTTCGTTATAAAAATTGATGAGTTGGGAAATGTGCAGTGGCAAAAGCAAATTCATCATTCACTATCGGGTGCTTCTTACCGGGGTGTTACTGTTTCGGGTTCATCTATATATATGGCTGCAGACGACTACTCACAAAGTGGCGTACTAAAGGTTTTAAAACTCAATTTAAACACTGGTAATTCTATATGGTCGAAAAAATTTACTGTACCGGGAAATAATTTTGTGGTACAAGGTATTCAAAGCATAGCTGACTCCATATTCATTGCTTTAGACTTTATTGGCAATGCCTCCTCCGTTAGTCCGGGCATGTTTTGCATGGACGCCAATGGGAATGTATTACGGATCTTCAAATTTACAGAGCCGGTCTTTTCTGCCCTTTCTTACAATGGCAGCTTTAATTCCCATAGGGTTTACGATATTTTAAAAACCAGTGATAATAATTTTGTTGTTGCTAACCAAACTGTGCAAAGTGCAGATAGCAGTTTTTCCGTTTTAAAATTTAATGGATCTGGTCAGGCTATCTGGTCAAGAAGATATCCAAATCTTAAAAAACATAGTGGAGCGGGTATTGCTGAAGTCGGAGGTTCCATCTTCATATCCGGAAATAACTACTTAGGAGTTGTAGAAAACAGCCTGCACTATCAGTCCTTTTTATTAAAAACCGAATCGGATGGACGTATTTTAAACGGACTTGCCGGAGATTGTTTCAGC
Source organism: Chitinophagales bacterium (assembly GCA_038257335.1). Lineage (GTDB taxonomy): Bacteria > Bacteroidota > Bacteroidia > Chitinophagales > Chitinophagaceae > Ferruginibacter. Next base: position 12,874 of record JBBSJJ010000076.1, read on the forward strand.
GAAGCCGTTACAACTTCTTATATAGCATTAACAGCAGAGGCCGTGCAGAATGATTTTGATTCTGTTGGCCGGTTCACAGAAATACCTACCCTATTTACACCCCATGTTCGCACTATTATCACATGGCCAGAGATAAGTTGCAATAATAATATTACGTCCTGCAACAGCGTGTCAGTGCAGGGTGCAGCTCGTGTTTGTAATGTTTCTGATACATTTAATTATAGAGCTGTAAGAGCAGCGGGTTGTGTAAGCCCGGTTAACTGGCAGGTAGATCCTGCTGATGCAACCATCATAAGTTCCACAGATACGAGTGTGCGTATTCATTTTTCCGGCACAGGTTCAAACCGGGTTATTGCGGTACTAAATGCCGGATGCGCTATTATAAAAGATACACTTCTTGTTACAATTTATAAAAATGCTACTACACTTACCCTTGGGCCGGATAGCAGCATTTGTGAAAATAACAGCCTGGTATTAAGAGCTAACAAGGGATTCGAGCGTTATGTTTGGCAGGATGGTTCAACCGCCGATACGCTTTCAATAAATAGCCCCGGCCTTTATCACATTCTTATTACAGATTCTTGTGGCAACCAGGCGAGAGATTCTGTAAGAATATCTGCACGACCCCCTGCGTATATAAATGCAGGCCCCGATAGAATACGCTGTAATAATGATACTGTATATATTGTAGCAGAGCCTGGCTTATTAAATTATCAATGGACACCCAATTATAATGTTAGCTCAGTGGCTTCTGCTGCAGTAGCTGTGTGGCCTTCTGTAGATACTACTTATATTTTAAAAGCAGAAAAAACACCGGGATGTTTTGCCTTTGACACCGTTAGAATCATGCTACGTCAATCTCCTGCTATTCGTTTGGGCAACGATACAAGTTTTTGCAGGGATGCATCAATTGTTTTGAATGCAGGCCCTGGCTTTACAACCTACAACTGGAGCACAGGTGAAAACTCTATGCAAATACAAGCCGGTGCTGTAGGGGGTTACAGTGTGCTTGCTACAGACCCTGCTGGTTGTATTTCGAAAGACACATTGAACATTGTGGAACTGTATTCTTTACCAACGGTACAGCTTGATGCGAAAGATTATTTATGTGTAGGGGTAAGCAGAATATTGGATGCTGGCAGTTTTGCATCTTACCTATGGCAGGATGGTTCTTTAGCCCGCACTTTTACTGCAAAAAATACAGGAACCTATCATGTAGCAGTACTCAATAATGTTGGGTGCAAAGGATTTGATACCATACGTATCAATAAAATAATTCCTTTGCAACATAATTTTTTACCGGCAGATACGAGTGTTTGTTTTTTTGAACCGGAACGCCTGCAGCCAAAAGCTACATTTAAGAATTATTTGTGGAGCAATGGCAGTAATGCTTCTTCTATTTTGTTAACTCAACCAGGTAAATATTGGTTACAGGTTACAGATAATTATGGCTGTAATAGCAAAGATACAGTTGAGGTAAATCTCAAGGAATGCATGAAAGGGTTGTATGTGCCCTCTGCTTTTACACCTAATAACGATAGCAAAAATGATTATCTTAAGGCAATGCTTTTTGGAAGCATTCAGTCTTTTGTATTTACTGTTTACAACCGCTATGGTACTCCTATATTTAAGACAAACGATTCATCCAAAGGATGGGATGGCAAAATAAGTGGCGTAGCACAGGAAATGGGTAATTATGTATGGGTATGTGAGTACCAACTTTTGGGACAATCTAAAAAAATAGAGAAGGGGTATGCCGTGTTGATTCGGTAAACTCTTTTCCCAACAACGTCTCTCCCATAGCCCTGCGCCAGGGCCGGTAACGTTGCGTCAAGTCTTGTTAATAGAAACTTTTATGCCGAGGTTGGTATTCGCATTAATAAGAAGCCAGAGAAACGACCCGTAGGTGCCGCTGCCCCGAATGCTTTCGGGGCAGGCACAACCCTGTCTTGCTGCGTAAAGCAGACAGGCATGTTGAGCATTGACAAAATGCCGGATAAAAAATTGTATTTGCGAAATCCAGATTTTTCTGAGGAATGCCCCTTGCTCCATAGCCCTTACAAGATGTTTTTTACCAGCAGCCTTAAAGAATAGAAATGCTGTTTCATCGCAAGATGGGTTCTTCCCCACTTTTCTGCCTTATTTTTTGTAGCCTAGCAACCGCAAGGCATTAAACACCACCACCAGTGTAGATCCCTCATGACCTATTACCGCCGGCCCCATACTTGCATAACCGGTTATGGTGAGTGGAATAAGCAAGGCCACCATACCCAGGCTTATTACCAGGTTCTGCCTTATAATGCTGTGTGCCTTCTTGCTTAGGCCAATGGCAAACGGCAGGTTGCTCAGCTTGTCGGCCATGAGGGCTATGTCGGCAGTTTCCAATGCCACATCGCTGCCGGCGGCGCCCATGGCTATGCCTACAGTACTCCTGGCCATAGCGGGTGCATCATTTACCCCATCACCTACCATGGCTACTTTCTTTTCTAATGTTTTCAGTGAATCTATGGCAGCTATTTTATGTTCGGGAAGCAGGTCGCCCATGGCTTCGGTTAAGCCGAGTTCTTTAGCAATGGCATCTGCCACTTCCTGGTTATCGCCTGTGAGCATAATCATTTTACGAATGCCCATTCTACGCAGCTCTGCAAGTGTAGCTTTCGCATCAGCTCTTGCCACATCCATCACCGTAAGGAGGCCCAAAAATTTTTGCCCTTGCTGCACGATCATGGTAGTGTTGCCCTCAGCTTCCAATTGTGCTACCTGCTGCTGTAACGCTGCCGGCAGGCCTCCTGCCTTCTCCCGGAACAAGGCTGCATTTCCTACATAAACTGTTTGACCCCTGTAAGTCGCTTTCACTCCACGGCCTGTGATGGCCTGCACGTCTGCTGCAGGTAGCACATCGCTGCCCAGCTTTTGCAGGCCATCCTTCACAATGGCCGCTGCCAGCGGGTGGTCGCTCAATTTTTCTACTGCAACAACTACCTGTAATAATTCCTGCTCCTGCGTACCGTTTAAAGGGTACACACCGGTAAGTGTTGGTTTTCCTTCTGTTAACGTTCCCGTTTTGTCGAAAGCAATGGCCTGCAAAGAACCCAGGTCTTCCAGTGGCTTACCGCCCTTGATGAGTACACCACCCCGGGCAGCCCTGGCAATACCACTCAATACCGCACTGGGTGTAGAAATGGCCAGTGCACAGGGGCTGGCAGCTACGAGCACTGCCATTGCCCTGTAAAAACTTTGGCTAAAGCTCTCGTCTATTACGAGGAAGGCAAAAAGCAGCAGGCTCACTAAAATGAGTACAGCGGGTACATAGTATTTCTCCACCCGGTCTGCCAGGTTCTGCGTGGGTGACTTTTGTGTTTGGGCTTCGTTTACCAGTTTTACCAGCCGGGAGATGGTAGAGTCTTCGGCCAGCCGGCTTACTTTTATTTCCAGGGTGCCACCGCCATTGATAGAGCCGGCAAACACCCGGAAGGCCGCATCCAATGTCTCCGCTTTATCAAGTGCCATATCGGTATTGTCTACGGTTCGTTTGTCTACAGGCATACTCTCGCCGGTAATGGGTGCCTGGTTTACGGGGCTACTACCCTGCACCACGAAACCATCTGCAGCTATTTTTGTATTTGGCTTTACCACTATTACATCACCGGGCTTCAATGCCTCGATGGCAATTTCCTTTACATCATTGTTGGTTTTAAGCAAGGCGGTCTTGGGTGCCAGTGCCGTAAGCGCTGTAATAGATTTTTTTGCTTTGTCCATGGCATAATGTTCAAGTGCATGCCCGAGGCTAAAAAGGAAGAGCAGTAAAGCCCCTTCTGCCCACTCGCCCAATATGGCAGCGCCCACGGCTGCTACCAGCATCAGGAAATCAATTTCAAAATGACCCTTGCTGATGCCTTCGTAGGCCTCCCTGGTAGTGTAAAAGCCGCCAAACAAATAAGCGATGGCATACAAAACTATTGAAACCGTAAGGGGCACTCCCTGCACAAAAGAAAGTGCAAAACCAACGGCCAGGAAGGCCCCGCAGATGATGGCAAAGATGAGTTCCGTACGCTCTCCAAAAATGCCAGCATGCGCATGTGCGTCCGCATGTGCTTTTTCTCCTGCATGGTGGTGCCCGTGGTGACCGGTTTTGTGTGGTACCGCTTGGTTAGAATGGGGCGCCGGCTGGGAGTGAAAATCTTCTACCGCTTTTATGGAGAGTCGCATGTTTTTGATGCCAGCTAAAACTTCCTGCCGGCTCACTATAGACTTTTCAAATTCCAGGTGGATATAGCCATTGCCAGATACAGATATGCTCACGATTCCCGGAAGGTCTTTTATCTTAGCTTCTATGATTCTTGCCTGGCGGGGATGCCGAATGCCGGAAACAGTTAACAGCAGGTGCCCATACTGTTCGGTGATGGCAGCTCCGGCACGCCTGGCCAGCTGCTCCACATCCTTGATAGCTATCTCATCTGGATTGTAATGAAAACATACATGCGCCCGGCTCTCCTCTTTTGCGGGTACCACATGCACCCTGGCTATACCTCTTTTATTTTTCAATGCATTTACTATCCTGTCTATACACTCATCTTTTTTACCCGGTAGCCCCGGCAAAAGAATATCAAGATCAATTTGGGTTTTGTTCATACTGCAATTTAAACTTTTTCTTTTTCGGTAAAAGTGTGGGAAAATTGCTTCATGTGCCTGCATAAAGTAGCAGATAGTTTAAAAAATACACCCCATGGTTCAGCCCTTTTTTATGCTGCAGACAGATTGAACTACGCTCCTATCCTACTTCAATTAAAATAGTTTTCATAAACTTCTCCGGCACTACCTCCAAAAATAACCAGGCAAAGCAGTGCAAAAATTAGCTGGTTTAAAACTGGCAGTTGTCATCATCCTTCCTTAATGTATTTGTGCTCCCCTGTAGTTACGGGCGCAGGTAGACAGCAACGGTTTTGTGTAGCCTTACCTGTGCCCCCCTGTTTTTGCGCTACTGTTTTGAAGGGCATAGACCCAAACTTGTTGTGCTGGAGTAGCTCTGCCGGGGGTAACTATTTAGAACCATTTTATTTAGTAGAAGTACGGTACGCTCCCCGGCAATGCCGCATACCTGGCCCAGGTAAACAACAAAGCTGGTTGCATATTTGCTGATTCCACAGCATGAAGCTGTCCCCAGTACCAATTATTACCTGTTCTCCATCCGAACTAGCCAGGTACGAAAAAGTGCCTGTAGACTCCAGCCAAATATTTTACAAATATGCTCAGTGGGGCTTCCTGGCTAAACCCTCCGCAGGAGATTGCGCTGGCTATTGCAATTACAGCTTTGTAAAATGTTCCCCGCCGCACAAAGACGGTTATGCTATTAAATTATTATTATAAAAATTAAAGAAAATGTCAACTAAAGAAAAGGCAGATGCCATTGTTTGTCAACATGAAAGTGCTGGTAAATACATTAGCATTGGAGATGTAAAAACTTTTTACCTGGATGCAGGTAGCGGTCCTGTAGTATTTTGTATCCATGGCGTTCCTACTTCCTCTTTCCTTTATAGAAAGGTAGTACAGCAGCTTCAATCAGGAGGATTAAGAGCCATTGCAATAGACTTGCCTGGTTTGGGACTATCCGACCGGCCTGAAGATTTCAATTACATCTTCAGCAACTTTGCAAGATTTTGCAACCGCTTTTTAGATGCATTAAACATTGATGAAGTGCACCTGCTGGTGCACGACATAGGCGCACCCATTGGTTTATCAATGGCTGATCAAAACAGCAGTCGCATACGCTCCATCAGTGTTTTAAACGCCATGCTCGATCTGGAGCATTTTGACAAGCCCCTTGCTATGCGGCCATTTGAAATGCCCTTATTGGGCGAAGCCGAATTAGCCATACTTACGCCAACAACTTTTCCGTTAATGATGAGGGCTGCAGGCGTGGTTAACATGGATGTGATCACACAGGAGGAAATGGCTGCCTATATACATCTGCTCAAAAGAGAAGATGATGGCAAAGCTTTTTTAAAAATCATGCGCAGTTTTGAAAAGACGAAAGAATTTACACAGGCTTGTTACAGCGGCTGGCAAAATGTTGCTTACCCGGTACAACTCATATGGGGTGATAAAGATCCATTTTTGAGCTGGGAAGAAAAAGGAAGAGAATTTGAAGAAGCCCGTGCGGGTGTACCGGTAACCAAGGTGCAAAGCAAACATTTTTTGCAGGAAGAAGCTTACGAAACCATTGCAGCAAAAGTGAAGGAACTGGTAACTGATGGAACAATGCAAAACGTAAATACACTTTCTCTTTGATTGCTGCTACCAGCTCTTTTACAATTTATATAGAATTCCTGCGCACTAAAAAGTTATGGTCCTTTCTTAAGGTGCAGTAGTTTAATCATTACCAGGCAAGGGCCATCAGGATTATAATGCCACCTGGCCAGCGGCACTTGCATGTAGCCAAACATTTGTAGAAATACTTTTTGGGGTCACCTAGCCCCACACTAGCTCAGGAAATTGGCATCAGGTAAAACAAAATGAACAAAAACAAACTATTATGAAACAAGTATTTACAA
>JBBSJJ010000077.1:0-19190 GCA_038257335.1 Chitinophagales bacterium
GGTCAATGTGTCAATGGGCAATGGGCAATTTTTTGCAATGGGCAATTTGCAATGAGCAATTGGCAATGAGCAATGTGCAGTTGGCAATGAGCAATAGTCAATGGTCAGTTGTCAATGGTCAATTGGGGGTAAAAAAGTATCATCCCCTTCCACCTTTGTCTTTCACCTTCCACCTTTGACCTTTCACCTTCCACCTTTGTCTTTCACCTTTCACCTTTCACCTTTTGACTTTTGACTTTTGACTTTTGACTTTTGACTTTGACTTATTCAACCTCCAACATACTATCAGTAGGTGGCGGGTAGGTTTTAAAATTGGTATCCTGCATCAGCTGCTTCCACTGCCGCTGCTGCCTGAACTTATCCCAAAAGGGATCGGACTTCAACACAAAGGAATATGTAAAACCATTGTCCAAAGATCTTTTCAACCATTTCCATGCATCGGTATTTTTGCCTGTTTTTGCATACAGCCTTGCAAGGTTGTACATCGTGCTTGCAGCTGCTACATCGTCGGCTAATAAATTTCTGTACAACTTTATCGCACTGCCGTATTCTTTCGAAAGCAGGTGCAGCCTGGCATCCAGGTCTGCTATTTCCGGCACCTTGTACGGATGAATTGCTTTAGCTCCGGCAAGCAATGGCGTAGCCTCTTTGAACCTGCCGGCATGTATATAATATTTTGCAAATAGTAATTGCTTTTCAAAATTGATTTCTTTTTTGCTTACCAAACTATCCAATTGAACAAGGGCATTTCTATACTGCCAGGTGGTAGCATAGCAATCTATTAATTTTAACCTCGTACCCGAATTTCCTGGTTGAAGGTCTACAGATTTTTGATAATGCGCAAAGGCTTTTTCCGGCAGTCCCTGCCACACATAGAGATCCGCCATTTTATCATTAATGTCGGCCAGCACATAATCATCTTTTGCAAGCAAGGTATCTGCCGTCAATAAATATTCGATACCATCACTCAGTGGAGTACTAATAACCGGAGCCAGCTCAATCGTACTGTCCAGACCGGGTAGTTTTACCATAACGCCTGAAGGTCTGGCTAATCTGCTGTTCAGCAGGGAGGGTTCTGTGTCGTCGGGAAAAATGGTTTTAAAATCTCTGAAATAAACACCCGGATCCTCTGCTACCACATGATACAGAAACTGGCCGGCTTTATAATGCCAACTACCTTCTTCGGGCAGGCGCCTCAGCGTGCGTTTGTAAAAATTATTCAGCTCATTTTTGGCCATCCTGCTGTTAGCAGGTATAAACATCTCTATTACTTTTTCTGCATCCTGGTAGCGTCCGATGTTTTCCAGCATAGTCCACAGTTGATGGTAAGGGCCGATAAATGCTGGATCCTGGCCAATAAGAATTCTGTAATGGGCTTCTGCCTCTGTAAAATGATTCCAGTTTTCGTACAGCTTTGCCAAAAAATAATGATCGTAAGATCGGGGGTACGAGGCTTGCTTAAAGACCAGGGATATACATTCCTTGTCCAGCGAAGGCGGCATTCTCTTTTGCACAGAATCGAAATATATTGCAAACGCCACGGTGTCTAAAAAATATTGCGTTGCATAATTCAGGATGATAGCTGCTTCCTGCCACCTGTTCTGTTTAAATAAAAGTTGGCCCAGGTAATGAAAGGCCAAAGGGTTGCTCTTGTCAATTGCTATGACTCTTTTAAATTTTTCTTCCGCAGTTTTTACGTTGCCCTTTTCAAATGCTTGCAAGCCCCAGGCAAAATTGCCCAGCAAATCGTTTGGCTTTACCTGGAGGGTATCCAGGTAACAAGGTTCTTTTTTCACTAAGTCAAATTGGGTTACTGGAAGTACCATCCGAGTGGGAGCATCTAAAAAATGGTAGCCCTTTTTGCGCAGGTCTGCCTCGTAAAAAAAAGAATCAGCCAGCGCATAACTGGTGGTGTTCATGTAAATGAATCCCAATCGCTCAAAAGGAAAAAAGTGGCGGGAGTTTAATTGAATGCTTTTGCGCTGCAATTCCTCGGCATACAATAAATCTCCCTGCATTTCATACAAGGCACCTGCGTTGGCATAGCTGTTTTGTAGATCTGGCTGTAAGCTTTTAGCGGTTTCAAAAGCTTCGCTGGCTTTTTTGTATTGGTTGGTTGCGGTGTACAGACCCACAAGGTTGCTCCAGGGTATGGCCCACTGCGGAGAGATTTCGATAGCCTTTAAAAAATGTTTTTCTGCAGTGCTGTAGTCATTGCTGTACAAATGCAATGCGCCGAGTTGATTGTAAATGTATGCGGCATTTTTTTCCAGTTCCAGGGCCTTCATCGTCATCTTCATTGCCTCGGCCAGCAGGGGTTTTGCATTAGCCACTGTAGGAATTTTTATCTGTGCGGCAAGGCCGCTGAAATAATAATAATTTACCTGCAGTACCCGGTACATATAGTCTTCCGGATCAGTGAGTTTCAAAGCCAGGGAAAACATGGACGGGTACACATCGTAGCCACTGCTCTCTGCATTGTAATAACGCCTGCGTTCCAACTCTGCGGCATCACCAGCCAGGGCCAGGTTGATAACTTCCTGCGCCCGATCGTGTATTAAAATAACCAACCTTCTGTTAAACGCTTTTTGCAAAGATTCATTTTGCAACATTGCCTGCTCTAACTGCTGCAAACCCGCAACTTTCATTTTTGCCTCCCTTGCCAGTCCAGTGAGGGAATCACGGTAAAATAAATCCTTTAAAATTTCTGTAGTAGCTAAAGGTATTTGTTGTGGGGACAGTTGACTCAACTTTGCAAACTGCATGGAGCCTTCGATATAGGTTGTTTCAAGCGATTTAAAAATATCTTCCATCAGGTCTTGGGGATCCCTGTTGCTTGCAACCGACACTGCGGGCATGGCCATGGTTGCAACCATAGGCGGCAACAGCGAATCTTTTGTGGCTGTATTTACCACGGCCAGCGGAAACTGGTCGGCACCTTGCAACACCGGTGTTTGCTTGTGCTTCACTTCTTTGAGCAAGGGGTCGGCGGTAAACGAAGCATCCAGGTAATTGCGAATTTCACTCAGCGTTACAACGCCATCCGTTTGTTGATCTGCCAGGCCAGCCAGGCCATTGATGAGGTAAAAAGAAAACACCCCTCTTCCTCCACCCCATCGTTCATCTTCCATGGCCAGCTCATCTTTAGCGCAAGAAGTAATGCGTATTTCTTTAGCCCTGATGGTTCTCAATTGTTCGCCCACCAGGAAGTTTCCTCTAAAATCTTTTCCGGCCAACTGGCCACTGTGGCATGCATCAGTGATGAGCACTACATTGGCTTTGTTCTCTACCGAAATGGTATTGGCAAAATTATTCAGGTCTTCTATGCGAATGGCGTTGTTGATATAATTCGTACGGGGCGTATTGTAAGTGAGTAAAAAACCAAGTTTGTAAATCGTTTCGCTTTCCATATCTCCATGCCCGGCAAAATAAAAATACACCAGGTCGTCTTTGCTACAAGTTTCCCGCAGCCAGCTCATGGCATCATACACGGCAGCCATGGTAGCATTGGAATCTATGAAGAGGCGTATATTTTCAGCGGGTACTTTACCCCCGGCAGTTGTTTGCAGAAACCGGGCAAACACCTGCGCATCCTTGTTGGCGTATTTTAATTTAGGAATTCCTTTGGCTGCATATTTGGAAATACCAACCACCACCGCATAAGTATTGCGGGCAGTTGGGTGGCTAATCACCTGCTGGGCACGCAAACTGGCCGGCAGTAAAAATATCAGGGAAAGAAAGATACACTTCATGTTGTTCTTTTGAATAGATGCTGGTCAAAGAAAGATAACAGGGGACCCAGTTGGAACCACACAATGAAAGATCGTGTAATTAAAGGTAGCAGCAATTTTTGCTTTTTTATAGCATGCATTAAATATTTGTTACAGAGGTAGCCAAAGCAATGCAGCGCCTGGCTGTGTGAATAGTGCACACAATTGCATCTGGCTAGGCTGCTCAAAATAAAATAGGAGAATCATTGTTGTACGACCAGATATCTAAAATCCTTATCAACCACCTGATCTCACCCCAACCTCACGAAAAAATCGGAACAGGCTCTCTCCCCCGAAATCACGGGATTTTAGATAAGGGAGAGGGAGATAACCCTCTACCAGCAGGCATTTGAACGAGTGGGTATAGTTTTAGTAGAACAATGAAATTAATGAATTGAAGCAGGTTTGGTTTAAAGCTATGTTACTTCGAAACGCCTTTGTTAAAAGTGGTGCGTATGGCTTTCATCATGCCGGGTGTGCTCCAGGTGCCGGGCACTATCATCCGGCGAACAGTGTACAATGGTTGGGTAGAATCTCTTTTTGTAGATAATATAAATGCCAGCTGATACCCCCTACTTTTAAATTCAGGGAAAGCTGCCTGGTTCCATAACCCGAAAGGATAGGCGAAATATTTTACAGGTTTGCCCGTGATGGCTTCCAGTTGCACTTGCGGTTTTACCAACTGAGTGTCCCAATCGGCACCTACATATTTAGTAACCATATGATGGTCCCAGGTGTGGGCTGCTATTTCGTGGCCACTGTCTGCAAGGTTTTTAATTTGTTCCTTGCTCATATACCTTGGGCGGTTAATGGCAATGGTCATTATAAAAAACACCCCCTTAAAACCATACTTGTTCATTTCTGCCAGGCCAAGGCTGTACTGCGATTCCTGTGTGTCATCAAAAGTAAGCATCACTGGTTTGGGAGGAAGTGCAGCGCCATACACTAAGTGATCGTACAACTGCGCCGGTAAAATAGTTTGGTAACCACTGTCGTGCAAGGCCTTCATTTGCTCTGCAAAATTAGCAGGCGTTACAGAGTAGCTCTTCATGCTTTCGCTTTGCGAAGCGCTAAAGTTGCGTATATGATGATAACACAAAACAGGCACTTCTTTTTTAGCAAGCATCTCTGCAAGCGAGGCGGTCTTGCGGCCTGCAATGCTATCGGCAGCAGCCGCCGGTTTAACCGCCGGCTCGCCTTCTGGTTTTTCAGAGCGGGTATTGCAGGAAGTGGACATTATCGAAAGGGCAAGCAGGACAACAATTGCTGGTTTCATAAATAATAGGAATAAAATATTACTGGTACTGAATGTAAATAGGCTTAGGGGTGAACTTCAACAATTCTTCAGGAGTGTAAAGCCCGGAGGTATTCTTGCTGTCGTTTTTGTAAAACAATTTGAAACCGGTAAACTGCACCGGCTCTTTGTAAACATAGCGTAGGTAGGTAGATCTTTTTAAAACTTTATCTCCAAACCCATCCATGTCAATAATTACCTGTACTTCGGGTACCGACTTTATGTTTTCATAATTCGTGATCATGCCCTGGGTGAAACGATGCACCACCAGGAGTTTAGGAGGCAGGTTATTTTTCTTAACCAAACTTGCCAAATAATCAATAGCATCATTGATATCAGTTGCCGTGAACGTACCGATTTTACTGCCGGGCCTCTCTCCGTTCTTCATAGAAAATTCGGGATCAATACCAAGGTGCACGCCGGGTTGGCTAAGGTAACTCTCAAAGGAAGGCACTTCGTTTTTTACGGTGCTGTGTCCCACTTGTATATCTAAAAAAACAAGTGCATTTATTTGTTTGGCCCAATCCATAATGGTATCTATTTGATGGTCTGGCATCCGCATACGATGCTTGCCATCTTTGCCGGGTGCCGGCTGCGCCGTCATAGCCACATAATGCAGGGAAGGAATTGTTTTCACACTGCTATCTGCTGCCTGCCAGCGGGCAACTTCTGCCAGCAAAAGTTTAAACATGCTGTCTTTAGGTACTTCCCCCAATATGCCCATTCGCTTAGAATATAAATTGCCGTAATAAGCAATGATCCTGTTGTAAGGCAACAATGCTCCCGGCAAGGGGTAGGCGCTTTTAGCCGGCCATTTGCCGGTGGTATCGTTGTTGCTCAGAGCCAGCATTTTCCTGTCGTAGTCAGCAGTGTCTAACACGGTAGCTGCTTGCTTCCCGGAAACTCCGGCGCCACTGGTATCGGATTTTGCCTGTGCAGTTTCTGCGCTGCCTTGCTCGCCGCAGCTTGTTATTAAAAAACTGCCTGTGAGGCCTGTCATCAAAATACAAAGTAAGTTGCGTGCTGGGTTCATAAAGAAGGGATTAAAATTTTTCACTGTAAATATTAAAAGGCGTAGATAATTTCGGGATGGCAGAAATTGGTGATCGTTACATACCAGGAGGTTGAAGTAAAATTGAAATGCCGGGTTGTTGATTATACATATGTGTAATTACTGCTGAGGATTAAGTTCCAAATATGATGCCTGTTCCTGCTTACACCAAATATATTTTTAACGTGGTTCTTTGTCAATCTTGTGTAGATTTTACTTGCCCTTTGCTGCTATTTTTTTTTGCTCACAAATGTGGCCACTTTTGCAGTAAAATCATCTATGTCAAATGGCTTTATTAAAAAATCGTCTGCACCTGCTTCCCTGCAAGATTTGTCTGCATCCGGGTGAGCCGACACCATCATTATTCTGATAGCTTGCGTGGCTTCCTCAGCTTTCAATTGCCTGCACAAATCTCTGCCATCTTTCCCTGCTAGTAGCATATCCATGATGATCATACCAGGCTCCAATGTACTCAACACTGTTTCAAATTTTCGGGGGTCGGTACAACTCCGCACCTCGTAATCATTGAACTTCAGGATGGTTTCCATCAGCATACACAGATCCTGATCGTCGTCCATGACCAACACATCAATTTTTTCTTTTACTTCCATTTATGTGCGATGATTTTAAGTTGCAACTGTTTCAAAACTTACCGCAAACTTTTCTCCCTGTCTAACGGTAGCGTGCTGCAATACCCACAAGATAAACTGCTATTGCAAATACCGAAAATGTTTTTTTAGAAAATTGGTATCTTTCTATATTCTGATGACGACGAGACCATGTAAACTTAACCGCCCACTCCATCTTATTTCGGCAGACTCATTACAACGAACTACTGAACTGCTGGTATATACATATTTTCTAATTGTGACATCTTTAACAGCAAATAAATAATTTGGCTCGTCTTATAACAAATGTTGTTGCAAATTTGTAGAGCATAAAAAAGAGTACCTTTATTATTCAAATTTTAATTGATTCGCCATGAACCTCAAACTATTTATCCTTGCCATTGCAGCCGTTTCCATCAGCAGTTGCAGCACGGCTTATAAAAGTGGTCAAACACCCGATGATGTATATTTTTCACCCGTAAGAGCCGTAGATGAAAGAGAGACAAGAGAAGAAGTGAGAACCACTAATTACCGCACCGATGCTTACGAAGAGCGAGAGATACGCATGGGTACCCGTGACCGCCGCTGGAGAGATATCAACGATGATTATGGTTACAACTACCGTTACGATCCTTACCGCTATGGTTATAACTACGGGTATTATTACAACCCATATTATTACAATCGCCCGGTGTTTTTACCAGGTTATACTATTGTGAACCCAAAAAACAGCACACCTCGTACCACCAACCTGGGCAGTTACAAAAATCCGACACTGGTAGTGGCCAACAACAAGACCGGCCAAGCCAAATGGGTACCTGCCAACCGGTCGTATAATAACAGCAACAATGGAGGCTCGTTTATACGCAGGGTTATTACACCAGCTGCTTCTACTAACTCTGGCAACAACAACCGTAGCAGTACTAATTACGAAAACAACAACACAAGAACTTACAGTCCTTCTAACAATTCCAGCAACAGTAGCAGTAACAGTTCTTCTTCTGGTAGTTCTGGCACTCCTGTTAGCAGGCCGGTAAGAAACAATTAATTGTAAGCGCCGTTACTCCTCAAAGTAACGGCGTTTATCTACTCACCCTATTACGCATTTTAAAAATATTTACGATGAAAAAATATTTACTGCTGTTATTCTTATACCCGTTTGGCAGCACTTTTGCCCAGCTGCCGGAAGATGCCGTGAGGTATAGCTGGTACCCACAAAACGGCACAGCCCGCACACTTGCCATTGGCGGCGCCATGGGTTCCCTGGGCGGAGAGATCTCGAGCACATTTGTGAATCCTGCGGGTCTTGGCTTTTACAAAACAAGAGAGGTAGTTATTACGCCCGGCTTTGCGCTAAACAACTTAAAAGCCGATTACCGGCAAACCAGTACCAGCGAAAAAAAGAACAGCTTTGGCTTTGGCCCAACCGGTGTTGTCATTGGTAGCCCCAACCGCTACCAGCCCCGCAACAGCAGTGCGTTTAGCCTGGCAATTACTCAAACAGCCAACTTCAATAATACCATTCGCTATAAGGGCTTGAACAATTTCAGTTCCTTTAGCGAACAATTTGCAGAGGAATTTGCTAAAAGTGGCAGGTCTATCAACGAAGTGCTCAATACTATGTCGCCCCTGCCCTATACAGCAGCCCTGGGTTTGCAAACCTACCTCATAGATACGGTAAGGGTTGGTGGTACGCTACAAGTAAGAGGCGCACCCGAAACCATATTGGATGCCGGCCAGTCCCTGCAACAGGACATGCTCAAAACCAGTACCGGCGGTATGTACGAACTGGCGCTTGCCGGAGCCTTTAACAAAGGAGACAAGTGGTATTTTGGTGGCACGCTGGGTGTACCCATTGTAAATTACAAGAGCAGCATGCAGTTTACCGAAGCCGATACTTCTGCCAACAACATGAACGGCTTCCGCTCTTTTGATTACAGGGATAATTTTCAAAGCACGGGTGTAGGTTTTAATGTAAAACTGGGCGCTATTTACAAGCCGCAAGAATTTATCAGGATTGGGCTTGCCGTGCACTCACCCTCCATTATTTTTATGAGAGATGAGCGTACCGCCAGCCTTACCACCAACCTGGAAACACCGGGCGGCCAGGCAGAAACATTTTCTGAATCGTCCAACACATTTACCAGCGGTCAACCAGGCGAAGCCCGCTACCTGCAAAATTCTCCCTGGAAGGCCATCATCAGCGGCTCCTATGTATTCAGGGAAGTTGAAAACGTAGAAAAGCAAAAAGGATTTATTACCGCAGACATAGAATACGTAAACCACAAAGGCAGTCGCTTTGGCAGCGATGCAGAAACACCCACGCAGGAAGACAAGGATTATTACGACGCCTTAAATGAAGTGGTAAAAGACCAGTATAAAGGCGCCTTTAATTTCAGATTGGGTGGCGAGGTAAAGTTCAACACCATTATGGCAAGGTTGGGTGCAGCTTATTACAGCAACCCCTACAATGATGCCGCCTTTAAGGCCAACCGTATGTTGCTAAGCGGCGGCCTGGGTTACCGCCACAGGGGTGTGTTCATAGATCTTACCTACGTGCACAACATGAGCAAAGATGCCAACTTCCCCTACCGCCTGGAAGACCGGGCCAACACCTATGCCGTTACCAGGCAAACCCAAGGCAATATCGTAGCCACCGTGGGTTGGAAATTTTAAGTAATAGTTTTTATGATAAAGAAAATGCCGGCCTTGTTGCCGGCATTTTCTTTATTAATCACTCAGCCTGGCGAGATGGAGAAGAACGACATTTATAATCTATGTTTCCATGTTCATCTTCTGCTGTCTTACTGCAGCCTGCGAAGTATCTGAAGGGAGAAGCTGCAGCTAGCAAAAAATGAAAGCAACGATTATGAACAAATACCCGAAACAGCTAACATCAACTCAGCTGCCAACCACATCTACTTCTTCCAAATCATACTCCGGGCAACCACCTTTTTTGCTGGCAACAAAGGCTCCCAGCCTGCTGGCATATTCCAGGGCGTCGGGCGGGGAAGCGTGCTTCATCAACTGTGTTATAAACGCTGCAAGAAAAGCATCGCCACTGCCGATGGTATCCACCACTTTCACTTTGTATCCTTTGTGTGCAAAAAATTGATCGTTCATAAAAAGCAGCGCACCATTGGCACCCAGGGTTACTATAATAATGGACACATTCAATTGCCTGCTCATGGCTTTGATGATAGCTTCTCTATCCTTGTCGGCAGCAAACCAACTGCCCACCAGTGCCAGCTCTTCTTCATTCATTTTTAAAATATCGGCCTGTTGCAACAAGGGCATCAGCCCTTCTTTTGTAAAATGTGGCGGGCGCAGGTTGATATCGAACACTTTCTTTTGTGCATGGGGCAACAGTTGTAAGAGGGTCGTGCGGCTCACTTCGCTCCTGGACGCAAGGCTACCATATACAAAGTATGCTGCCTCTTTTACCAATGCCGCCACAGGCTCGCTGTAAGGAATAAAATCCCAGGCCACCGGCTGCACAATTTCATACGTCATATCATTGTTGGCATCCGGGGTGGCGTACACTTTACCAGTTTCATGCTGCTCATCCACAAAAAAATAATCGGTACAAATGCCCCGGTTGGCAAAAAGGTTTTTTATTTTTTCTCCTTCTGCATCATTGCCAATGCAGGTAACAAGCGCCGGGTTTTTCTGTTGTTGGTGTAAATGGTAAGCCACGTTCATGGGTGCACCACCTGGCTCTGCACCGGCGGGCAAAATATCCCACAATACTTCTCCAAAACAAATTACGGGATGAATGGGTTGTTTCATGATTTTACATTTTTATGCATAAACAATAACTGGTAACAAAGCTAGTCTAAGGCTGCGCTTCTTCCGGGCTGGCGTATTCTTCCGGCGGGTCGGGTAACGCATGCAGCAAAGAGTGTTGCAACGCTATAACAGAAGACGCCGTGTAGACCCCGATGCCGGAACCAGAAAAAGCATAATCCATTAGCGTAAGTTTCACCACACCATTCACACTTAGTTCTATATAGTTGCCATAGCGTATCAATTTGAAATGAACGGAATCTTCGCTGGTCATGTTGAAAAGCGCCGTTTGTATATCATTAAAAATAAAATTCTGCTTGTTATCTTTTGGGTTAAAACCCCAGGAGCGGATAGTGGTTTGGCCGTGCGTGATATCAAACGACATAAAATAACCGTTGCCTTCTTCATCCATGTCGCAAACCAATCCGAGTTTGCCCATACCCTCTACCGTTAGCAAGCCCTCCCATACAAAACTATCAGAAGGCTTTTGAAAACAAAATATTTCGTAGCCACTCCTGGACCCGCAGGTTAGCTTGCCCGGCGTATTTACAAAAAAAGCAGATGGATTTTTAAACAATGATTTGCACTCACTAAACTGCTGCTGTGTTAATGTATGCGTGATCATTTGCTCCCACCGGTAGTAACTTTTCAAAACCAGCCTTCCCCGATCATCGGTACTCAACTGTTTTGGCGGCGGCAGTACACGCAATGCATTGATTTGCCCATAGGCATAAAAAAAATTGTACACCAGCAGGTGTGGCCCATCTTGAACTGTTCTGGCTGCATAGTTGCCAGGGGGCAACAAAACATCTTCGTGAAAGGAATGATACTCGCCCAGAAAATCGGGGGCAAACCAATACCGCACTTTTATATCTTCTCTTATAGAACCCAGTAAGTAAAAACTCCCATTCAGTTTAAACACACAGGGGCATTCAACATCATCGTACACCATGGGATGTAGCAAAGCTGGCATCAGTTGAAGGGTATCGTTTGTAATTTTTACTATACCCACACATCCCCTGCGAGAGATGGGACCCTGGATAGATCGTGCTGCCATCAGCAAATAATCTTCTCCCTTATCTTCAAACTTAAAGGGGTCCCGAAAGCTTAACCACTTGCGAGGATTCTGTTCATGGGTTTCGTAATAAATGCCTTTGGGTTGAATGGGATAAATACTTTTTTGATCTTTTGTCCAATTGATAAGATCATCAGAATGCGCAAAACCAATTCTTGAAATGATGCCACGGTCTTTCCTTTGCAGGCCTGTATAATACATTTCAAATTTGCCTTCCTTTTCTACCACGTGCATGGTCCAAAGCATGTCATCATCCCACTCGCCGGGGTGGCCAACAAAGAGCGCATTGTTTACCCGTTTCCAGGAAATACCATCGTTGGAAACGGCATGTGCTATATAATCGTGGTTGGGAATAATTAGGTGAAACAGATGATACACACCGTCGTGAATGATGACAGTAATATCGCCGATTTCCCAATCACTGAAGCCTGATCCTGAGTACATAATGCTGTTTTGCAATGAGTTAATATGTTCAACAAAACTCAGTAAGCGGTTTTGGTTACCTTTGTAAAGTTAACCAAAAGGAAAGTGATGACAGAATATTACATACAGTTATACAGCCCGCATGGCTTAATAAGATTTAACGAACCGGAGATTGGAAGAGACAAGGACACCGGTGGCCAGGTAAAATATGTGCTCGAGCTTCTCGAGAATTTATCTAAACATCCGCAGGTTAGAAAAGTAGATTTGTTTACCCGGAAAATTGTAGACAAAAGAGTGTCTTCATCTTATGAAAAAGATGTAGAAACGGTGAGCGAAAAAGCCCGGATTATTCGCATCAATTGCGGTGGAAACACTTATCGTTCCAAAGAATCTTTGTGGGATCACCTGGATGAGTTCATAGACAAAACGCTTCGCTTTATAGAAAAAGAATCGGATATCCCTGATGTGGTTCATGGCCATTATGCCGATGGCAATTATTTGGCAAGCCAGGTGAGCGAAATATTTGGCATTCCCTTTATTGCTACTGGGCATTCTCTTGGCCGCAACAAAAAAGCTTTGCTGTTGGCCGAAGGAATGAGCGAAGAAAAAATAAACGAAAAGTTCAATATGAACCGCCGCATTAAAACGGAGGAGCAGGTGTTAAAAACTGCAGACATGTTGGTGGTGAGCACGCAGCACATTATTGACAGTCAATACAGCCAGTATGATAATTTTTCTGCTGGCAGGTTCGAAGTAATTCCCCCTGGTGTAACGCAGGAAGTTTTTTATCCTTTCTATCGTCTTGATATGCCCTCGTTTAACATGTCTGTAGAACAGGAGCAGGCGCTGTACCGTGTGAATTCTGATATTGAAAGATTTTTGTTTCAACCTGCCAAGCCATTAATATTATCCATTGGCCGTGCAGATAAAAGGAAAAATTTTGAAACTATTATTCAGTGTTATGGTCAGGATAAAGAATTGCAGGCCATGGCCAACCTGGCCATTTTTGCCGGTGTAAGAAAAGACATTTCAACCATGCCGGATGACGAAAAAGATATTTTGACCAACCTTTTGTTGTTGATGGATAAATACGACTTGTATGGCAAAATGGCTATTCCCAAAAAGAACGATCCCAAACTGGATGTGCCGGAAATATACCGGCTGGCAGCACGCAAAAAAGGCGTATTTGTAAATGCAACACCAGGAGAAAATTTTGGGCTCACCATTGTAGAAGCCGCTGCCTGCGGGCTTCCGGTGATAGCCTCCCCTACCGGCGGCCCCAAAGAAATTTTAGAACAAAACGAAAATGGTATTTTGGTAGATGTAGAAGATCCTGCCGCTATTGCCGCTGCTATTAAAAAAATAATTGCAGACCAAACACTTTGGGATAAATATTCTACCAACGGCATTTTAGCTTCTAACCAATTGTATTCCTGGACGTCTTTTGCCAACAAATACATGAAAGTAGTAGAAAGCCTGTTGCAACAAAAAAATAACAAGGAACTTAATTTTGTGAACAGAACGGCTTATGGCAAAAAACTGGCAGGTGCAGAACTGTTTGTAATTACCGACCTCGACGGTACGCTTGTAGAAGGGGCAGACGTAAAAGGATTGGAGGAATTTCGCAACTGGATCAACAACAATAAATCTACGGTGGCTTTCGGGATTGCGAGCGGCCGCAACCGGATGATCACAGAGCAGGCCATTAAGAAATATGGATTACCACAACCCGATGTGCTGATCTGTTCTGCAGGTTCAGAAATTTATTATACCGATAAGCTAATACCCGACAAAGGTTGGGACAGCCATATTGACTACCAGTGGAAGAGAGATGAAATACAGGAAGCCCTTAAAAAGTTTCCGGGTATACGTTTGCAGGAAACCGATGCCCAGTGGCCTTTTAAACTGAGTTACTATGTGGATGATCACTTTGACAAAGATGATTTGGCTAACCTATATAAATTTTTAGATGACCATAAGTTGAGGGCAAAGCTGTTGCTGACTGATAACAAATTTTTAGACCTGCTACCTTTTAGAGCCAGCAAGGGTAGTGCGGTAAGATACCTGAGTTATAAATGGAATCATCCCATGGACAAAATCATTACCGCAGGTAATGGAGGCAATGACAAGGATATGCTGAATGGAAAAGCAAGGGGTATTGTGGTATCCAACTACAGCCCGGAGTTGGAAGAACTTAAAAAAAATAAAGCCATCTACTTTTCAGATTATTCCATTGCCGAAGGGGTGATGGATGGTATTCATTTTCATATGGCAGCCATAGCGGAGCCAGGTACCTAGGCCGGGGAGTGCACGCCAGGTTTTCAGCCCTTGATGCAAACCATTATTACAATTGTGTTATTAATTGCAATTGATCGTTGTTAAGCCGCACTTTTAACCAGTTAAGCATTTTTGTTCTTTCAGAAAGAGATAGGCGTTTACTCAACACCAACGACACCAGGAAGGTCTGCGTGCTTTTTGAGCTGTCAGTAAATATGGTGGCTGGTTCAATTACCGCATTTTTAATTGTGGGGTATTGGGCTTTTAATTCTGCATAAAGCTGCCTCCCGGTTTTGCTAATATTCTGAATACTGTCCAGTGATTGTTGCATTTTTTTATTGTATGCTTCCTGCTGTTTCAACGCTGTAGAAAGTTGCATTTCTTTACCGTCAATATCGGCAATTTTGGTTTCTGCCAGGTAAGCAAACCCTTGTTTAATCTCTAGCTCTGCGCCCTCCAGCTTGTACGCCGGCAACCTGGTTTTAAGCGCTTCAATCTCACTTGTGTCTATTTCTTTCCCCCCAAAAACAAGACTGATAGACCGTGTCTTAGCATCTATTTTTTTATTTAGCAGGTAATCATTAGGAAACTTAGCCTCGTTGTTTATAAAGTTATTAGCATTTTTAGTAAACCTATCCTTCTCCACCAAATCGTAGCCAAGGTAAAGACTAGGTAATAAGGTAACTATTACCACCAGCCATACAATTCTTTTGGCCATTTTCTCCGAGCGTTCATTGTGCAGTCGCTTGTACGGAAAATGAAGCAGCCTGGAAATAATAAAAGTAGCCAGTGCGATAAACACCGTGTTGATGATGAAGAGATAGAAGGCTCCGAAGAAATAACTGAACTTCAATGTTGCCAATCCATAGCCTGCCGTGCACAAGGGTGGCATCAATGCAGTTGCAATGGCCACACCCGGAATTACATTTCCCTTCTGCTTACTGGAAGTAGCAATAATACCTGCAAAGCCGCCGAAAAGGGCTATCAGTACATCATAAATTGTAGGAGCTGTGCGAGCAAGGATTTCCGAATGTGCATCATCAAGGGGTGAAATAAGAAAAAATATGGTGGAAGTAACCAGGGCCACAATGGTGGCAATCATATAATTGGAAAGGGCTTTTTTAAGAAGTACAATATCGTTTATTCCTATTGCCAATCCAATGCCCATGATAGGACCCATGAGTGGCGATATCAACATAGCGCCAATAATTACAGCGGTAGAATTTATGTTTAACCCAAGGGAAGCCACAAAAATCGCAAAGATCATAACCCACAAATTAGTGCCCCGAAAAACAACACCACCATCTATGGAGGCGATCACATTCTGGTGATCTTCTTTTTCGGAGTGTAATTTGAATTTGTCAAAAAAGTTACTCAATGTAAAATCTTTAGGTGAATTTTCTGATGTAATAAAGATATGAGTTCTGTCCGCCAGTGTAATGTATTAAACTTTGGCTTAAGCCACTTTGTTTTGTGTATTCACGCAGCATTTTTTTTACGATTCAACAAACACTTACCGCATCGGGTGTCAGCTTTGAGCCACAACCTTTAAATTGAACTTTTCAAATTAATAAAGTCTACAATAGACGCCTTCGCAGCATTCGAATCCTGCGCATCTACCCAATGGATACCTTCATCTTTTTTAAACCAGGTCATCTGCCGCTTGGCATAATGCCTGCTGTTTTGTTTGATCAATTCAATGGCTTTTTCCCTTGAAAGTTTCCCTTCATAAAATTCAAACAATTCCCGGTAACCTACGGTTTGCAATGCGTTTAATTGCTTGTAAGCAAGAAGTGATTCTACTTCTGCTTCAAGCCCCTGCGCTATCATAGCATCTACCCTTTTGTTGATCCTGTTGTACAATAAAGGCCGCGGCAGTTCCAATCCTATTTTGACGATGTTGAATGCCCGGTCTTTTTTTTGTTTGCGTTGAAAGGTCGTGATAGAGTTCCCCGTAGATAATTTTACCTCCAGTGCACGCAGCATTCTTTGTGGGTTAAATATTTCTCCCTGTTGAAAATATTCGGGATCAGCTGTTTCTACTGCTTGTTGCAACCATTCTATACCGCCCGCTTCGAATTTTGCGGCCACGCTTTCTTTCACCGCTGCATCTACTGCAGGTATATCATCCAGCCCCTCGCAAAAAGCCTTTATGTAAAGCCCGGTGCCACCTACCATGATGGCTACCTCATTTTTATTAAATATTTCCTCCGCAGCTTGCAAAGCATAGCGCTCGTAATCTGCAGCAGAAAAAGTTTTTTGTATACAATGTGAGTTGATAAAATAGTGAGGTACAAGGGAGAGTTCTTGTGCAGAAGGTTTGGCCACCCCAATATTTAATTCCTGGTAGCATTGGCGGCTGTCGGCACTAATTATTTGCGTAGAAAAATGTTGCGCCAGAGAAATGGCTAAGGCTGTTTTGCCAGAGGCAGTGGGACCGGCAATGATGATAACCGTTTTTTTCAAATCAAAAGGAAAATGATTAATTGATAATGTTGTAATAGATAAGATAGGAATAATTGATAATGGGATAATGAATAATTGATAATGAAATACAGAGTTAGTGCCTCAGTTCACAAACGCTTACTGGTAGCAACAATTAAACATTTTATTCAACAGCCTTCAACTGGTTGACGAAATAGAAGATTATTTTTCTCCCTTATCAATTAACCAATTAACAATTAACTAAAACCCGTCGTTGGCATCATTGGCATCTTCTGCCACATCATCTGTTTCTTCGCTGTCTATGCCATCTTCACTTTCTTCTCCGTATCCATCTCTCAGGGCTTCTGGTTGTAAGTCATATTTTTCTTCCATTTCTGCCAGGCGTTTGTCTACGAGACCCTTTGTGCCGTATTGCGATGGCGCAATGCCCTCTGTGCGTATGCAAGTGGGGTATGTAAGTTTTTTATTTTCTTCTTTATCTACATTAATAAGTTCTACCATAAAATGCCAGTTCTTATTAAAATCGTATTCGTAAATAAATTTTTGGTTAGGCCCTTTTACCTCGCTGCTAATGGGCACTTCGCTCATGATAAGTGGAGCCGCCTGGTAAGTCTTATCGTATTGCTCCAGCGATATTTCACGCCCTCGCTGCCAGTTGTCGTTGCTGCGGTAAAAAGTAGCTTTGTGTTTGTTATCAAACTCGTAGCTTTTTAATATTGCTTCATGAAGATCGAAAAAAGTCTGGCTATGGCGGATAGCCACATCACGGTAAATACTTTCATCTTCTTCCCAGTAAGTTCTGAATCTTAGGATTGCCATAAAACAAAATTAAGTGTTTTTATGTATGAAATTGTTACAAATGCAACCGCCTGCAAACGTAAAAGATGGTATTTAATAAACATGTATTAGCCAATACCGAGTTCGGTTGCTTTGCGGTGCATGAAGGCAACAGCAGCATCGTAATCGTTAGGTATGTCGCCATCCAGGATGGCATTGCGAATAGCATCTTTTAAAACTCCCACCGGCTTGGAAGGTGGCAGGTTAAATGCCTGCATGATTACTTCGCCTGTTACGGGTGGCTGCCAATTGCGAATATGATCCCGGGCTTCCAACTCTGTGCAAAGTTGCTGCACCATTTCAAAGTTTTCTACAAAGCGCTTTACCTTATGTGGATTCTTACTGGTGATATCTGCTTTGCACAATATCATGAGCGACTCCAGGTCGTCGCCGGCATCAAATAAAAGCCTGCGTATAGCCGAGTCTGTTATGTTGTCTTTGGTGAGGCTGATGGGGCGCAAATGCAGCTCTACCATCTTACGCACAAATTGTTGTTTTTCATTTTGCGGCAGTTTGAGCTGGGTAAATATTTTGGGCACCATGCGGCCGCCCACTACTTCATGCCCATGAAACGTCCAGCCATGGCCATCTTCAAAGCGCTTGGTGGCAGGCTTGGCAATATCGTGCAGCACAGCCGCCCAGCGCAACCACAAGTCGCCGGTATGCTGGGCTATGTTATCTACTACCTGCAGCGTATGGTAAAAATTATCTTTATGCCCTTTGCCGTCTATGTACTCTGCGCCGGCAAGGGCCACCATCTGCGGAAAAATAATTTGCAACAATCCTGTTTTATACAAAAGGTCGAAACCGATGGAGGGTTTTGCGCAGAGCAATATTTTAATCAGTTCGTCTGTAATGCGTTCCTGGCTGATGATTTTGATGCGTCCTGCATTGCGTTTGATAGATTCCAGCGTAGGCGCTGTGAGTGTAAAATTTAATTGAGCGGCAAAGCGGATGCCCCGCATCATACGAAGGGGATCATCGCTAAAAGTTTGATCGGGTGCCAGCGGCGTTTGCAATATTTTTTCCTGCAAATGTTGCAAGCCATTAAAAGGGTCTACTAACTCGCCGAAGCTGCGTTTGTTTAGACTAATAGCCATGGCGTTGATGGTAAAGTCACGCCGGTTCTGATCGTCTTCCAGCGTGCCGGCCTGCACGGCGGGCTTGCGACTGTCGGCACTGTAGCTTTCTTTTCTTGCACCCACAAATTCTATGTCGATGGCTTCCACCCAATTCCGCTCACGCCCCGCTGAGATGGAATTATCATTTAGCTCATCAGGCAAAAGCAACTTTAGCTGCGCCGTACCAAAAGTTTTAAAAACATTTACAACAGGCACCGGGCTAAAAAGACTGGCTACTTTTTGTGCCAGCGCAATGCCGTCTCCCGTGCACACAATGTCTATGTCTGTGGTAGGCCTGCCGAGTATTTTATCTCTTACAAAACCTCCAATGGCATAGCAATCCATTTGCAGTTCAGCAGCCGCCTCCGCAATTTTATTTAATATCCCCAGCTCCTTTTGGGTGCATTGAATGTACATAGCCTGCAAATATAAAGGTGAATAGTGAGAGGTCAATAGGGGACTCAGCGTTGTGAAAGGTGAAAGGCCGATGGTGAAAGGTGAAA